>JASJDX010000192.1 GCA_030064975.1 Pleurocapsa sp. MO_192.B19 | reverse complement strand
TTGTAGCATCCATAGGCATGGCTAATTGCTAATGCCATGATTACTTCAAAGGCTTCTAATTTTCCTTGTCGGAATTCTTGGCGTGTTTCTAACGAAAAAGCTTTGGATTATGCTGGAGATTTCGGTTCTCATTCTGGTTTTTGCTGGTTGGTCAGAGCATTTTCATCCCTCTTATATGCCTTTATCCCTCTGTAATTCAGCCTTTTCATCTTTTTCGGAATTGTCAGTAGAAGAAAGCTTCGGGTAATACTCTCCTCTCTCATTCAGCAGGAGGAGACAAGCAACGGCGGCAATTGTGACCTTGATTTCATCAGTTAGTCGCAACCCACCGCAGCCGATGAACTGTTTTTCGGCGAGGAAAACATTGATGTGACCGTGAAGTCGACTCTCAAGCGACTCCGTCAGGCGTTTGTAGATGGGAAGATTTTGCTCCAGAATGCTCACCCAATGCCTGGTCACAGGCTGATTTTTCAGCCTTGAGCGCCGAGCCGCCGTCAGAACTGGGCTGAGCCAAATCAAAGCGATAATCAGCAATATAGCTAACAAAAAAAGGACGGTCTTAACCATACAAGAGACTAAGTGGTCAGGTCGGTCGGAGTTGGCAATTGGATTGATGATTCTATTTAAGGCGTACGCTAGCAGGAATCAATATTCACAACCTAACCCCGAAAATAGAAGCAATTATTGCCAAAACATCGAGCGCTCCCTGATGATTGAGCAAATGGCTAAAAATTACCTTATTTCCCCTATCTATCAATCAATTCAAGAGTTGGTGCTCAAACTATAATTGAGGGGCAATGTGGAGAGGCAGAGAAATGTTCTCGCTCATGGTTGGAAGACTTCAAGAGTTTTTATGATAGTGTTTTAACGCCAGAACTTGTAGCAGATCTCAACGTAAGTTAGACAGGAGCAAAAAACTTTAACTTCCCTCTTGCCAGCGATACTTACCAATACTCGACCTAACCCAACCCTGTTTGCCAGCCCCTTTACTCAAGCAGTTACTAAAAGCTCCGTAAGCTCTTTTCTTAGTTTCACCTTCTAGTCCTTCTGGATAATAGTACTTCACAACGTCTTCAGCATTGATTACGGTCGGATAATATTCCTGCAAGCAGAAAGCCACGGCATCAACAATAGTTTCGCGAGCAGCTAATTTCTCAGAATAAGGTAATCGAGATGAAAATGCCTTAGTTGATTTTTTAGTTTGACGATTGTTCTTATTCTTAGTAGGCTTCTTAGTTTTTGCAGCTTTGGAACTGGTAGTACCAAGCTTACCATTTTTCTTAGGCGAACTTTGGGTAACTGATTTAGATGCTTTTGTCTCAGGCTTCTTATCATCAGTAGTTATCTCTTCTACCTTTGATTCTTCTGGCTCGACAGTTGTCACTTCAGGAGCGACTGGAGTGTCCTTAGCTGCCTCAGCTCCCGTATCTTCTAATGACGTAATTTTTCCCGTTCCATTAGCCTGTTTACCATTAATGTCTTGTTTGACAGATTCTGTAGTTAAAGGATGTAAAATCGCTTCAATACTTGCCAGTTGCTTTTCGGCAACTTCAGCTTCTTGAGTATGCTGTTCTAATAATTGTCGATGATAGTCAACCGAGGAGCGATGATATTGAGCCAACTCTCGATAATAATTAACTAAGTCACTTAAAGCTTGTTGAGCCACAACTGGGGTCGAAGGTGCTTGTGGCGGTTGCCTGGTTGAGATCGCTGTAATTACCATTTAATTTTATTCTCTGAAGCTGTTTAATCGAATGTACCGTTTTTTACCGGCAGCATTACTTAATATTTTATTAAACTTTTTAACAAGTAGCATCCACTACAGTTTTTAACTCTTTATTTCTAATGGTTAAGATTCAACTTCGGCTGAATCAAATAATTGCCAGAATTGTTCCTCAGCCTTGAGGTCTAGTCCCCTCTCGCTATATCTTTGATAGCTAGCTTCGCTTCTATGACGAGTAATCCTGCGAGCTAACATCGAATCCATACCTTTAAGTGCCAAGTTAGTAGCAAGAGTATGACGCAACCGATGAGGGTGACATTTTTCCAAGCCAGCTATCTCGACTAAATCTTTTACGATGCCATATAAACCATCGTAGGTTAACCTGTTCCCCTTACTCTTATTGGAATGGGATAAGAATAAAGCAGAAGTCTCTTCTACATCCATGCCTTCAGCTTCCCGCCATTGTAAGTAAGTATCGATTGCCATTCTTGCCTCGGATAAAAGCGGCACAAATCCTACGCTATCCCGTTTTGCTTCTACGATATGTAACCGTTTGCCATCATAGTCTTTAATGTTTAACGCCGTAACCTCACTGGCTCTCAAACCATGTTCTAAAACTCGAAGCAGAGCGGTATCTCGAAAGCGATGCCAACCCCGTTTTTCTAAGGCAGCAAATAAAGATTCTACTTCTTCATTACTTAATTCTTGAGGTGTTGGTGGCTTGATTTTGGGTTTGGTTAGAGTCAGAGTTGGATCTTTGCTGATGTAATCCTTGATAGTCAGCCAATTAAAGAAACTCTTGAGGGTAGCCAGTTCTTGGCAGATAGTAGCGTTACTTAGTTCTAATTCTTTGAGATATGCTTTGTAACGGTCTAAATCTTGATGTTTGAGAAGATGCCACGTTTTGTCCGTCCACTTGGTAAAGCGAGTTAATGCCCGTCTATAAGCTCGCTGAGAATTAGCAGATAATTCCATACTGCGAAAATATTCATCTACTCGAACTTGTCGTAAATCTCCCAGTGGTTGGGGAGATTCGGATTTAAGTGGTGTATCGACAAGAATTAATTTTGGCTCGGGAACAATCATAGAAATGTATGACATACTGGAATTAGATAACCAATAGGAAATCTTTTTTGATTACAAGAGGACTCTCTGTTATCCCTCGATTAACATATTCTACGAAAGATTTTGACTCGATGCGAGCGAGTATTTTGCTAGACTTAATGACAATATAATTGCCTTGTTCTAACGAATAGAAAGTAATTTTATTATCCTTCCAAACCCATAGTTCGGGAATACCGATATTTCTATAGCTCGATTTTAATGTTTCAATATCGCCACTACTAAAGATTACTTCTACCGCTAAGTCTGGTAAATCTTTATCGGAATTAAATGCATAGGCAAGATCGGGCTCCCTTCCTGCTTGACTCGATGCATTTAATCTCGTCTGTCCAAAGGGAAAATCTTGAAGCTCGTATTTTTCACAGTAAGCAATGATTAATCGGTTAATTACCTCAGCAATTCTTTCGTGATTTCGTCCTGGGGACACAATAGTTATTTCTCCATTAAGATAGGATACTCGATAACCTGGATATTCTTGAGATTCAAACCCTTGATAATCTGACCAAGTCGCTCCAGTAATAGTCAGTATCTGGTCTTCTTGAGCAAATTTATCGCGATTTATTGGTAAATTGGCGGTAATTAACATGGGTTGTATTTCTAGGATTTATTACAAATAGGACAAGAATGAACTGAAATATCTAGAACTTCTTTCTCTGCAAAGCTAGTCATACCAAACTTGGAATGTAAACTGCTCAAACATTTACGAACATAACTGTCTAATTGTCTCTTGTTCCAACCCTGAGTATGAACTGGCTCAATTTTAGCTACTGTTTTACCGTCAACTACTACATAAGCTCCAAGAGCATGAACGGGTGAATCCTTCGCACCTCCAGTACGATAAATTTGTAAGAAAGCGGCAGTAACCGATGGGGTTTCTACTTCAATCATTTCAACTTGGTTCGCTTGTTGCTTGTACTTAGCCCGACGATTGGCATTAATTGATTCGCGCTTACGATAATAACTACGCTTTGATTTACAGCGATTACTCTGCCAACAAGACTGTTCTTTGGCAAATTCAATCGTCTTAAAAGCACAACTGCGACACTTTTTATTTACTGTTGCTGGCATAACTGCACCCTGAGCGAATCACAACAGTAGAAATCATCACCCTCTTGTTCGAGGTGAAAGTTACCCAACAATAAAGTGTAGATGATTGCTCCTGGGGTAAGCGGTAGATCGTCAATTAATTTTGCCATCGTGCAACCATCATCATAAAGCTTCAAATAACTTTCAATCTGCTTAGTCCACAGGGGCACATCTTCAGCATGAGACTCGTCGATAATTTCTTCTAAGGAGACTGAGGGAATTTTTGCTGGTTTGCTAGGTTGAACGTATTGTCGCTCTTTATTTGGTAAAGGCTCGATAAAGATGTCAGCATCGAAACCAACCGATTGTTGAAGATAACAATCAAAAAAGTCAGCTTCAATCTCTAACTCTTTACCACTACTTCTCCTATCCCAGTCTGCATACCATTCTTCGGTATGTTCCCCCAACAAATTAGACAATCGTTCTAGATAGTAGCCAACGATGGGCAGTTGCTCTTTGCTCGCAGCATCGAAAGTGCGATCGAATAACTCTAATCCCACATCTAGATTGACGTCCAACGGATCGACTTCAGTTGTTTCTTCTAGCCATCGAGCTAAAAATGTCATAATCTACCAGCACCGGTTACAAAATTTCTTGAAACTGTTCCACCGTTAACTCAGCATCCCTTAAAATTTTGCGTAGTAGTCCTTTGCCTAGAGATTTATTGGCGTGGACGGGTATCGTTACTACACGATTATCTTCATGTTTCATTCTCACATGAGAGCCTTTCTGTCTGACAACTTGAAATCCAATCTTTTCTAAAGCCCTAATTGTCTCTTGACCAGTCACATTTGGTAGTTTTGGCATCAGATAACCAGCTTATGAACTCCGACAAATTCAAGAGGTGAGGTTTCGTCTTGTTCCTCTAAACAAAGTTCTACGACTTCTTTGATATTACTCATCAATTCATCAATGGTTTCACCCTGACTGTAACAAGCCTTTAACTGAGGCACTTCGCCAACAAACAATCCATCTTCATCCCGCTCGATGATCACATAAAACTCTTGGGGGGTAACGCTCATAAAAAAACGCTCTTGGGAAAAACAATAGTAATCGCAGTAGAGGTTAAAGAACCTACGTGAGATCGTATCACGAGCAGCAGCAAAAAACACGGTCTAAGTTTTTCGTCTGACTTTAGTTTAACCAAGATAATGGCAATTATCTGGGATAAAAAAGATTAGCCAATTTGTACTACTTGATTTTTCTTTGAAATTGCTTACGATTGAGAGTTAGAATTAGAAATCAATCAAACAATCGCTATTCTTAATATTTTTCTCTTCAATAGCGAAAGAGAGAACGGACTACCTTTTTGTCAGCTAAATAAAAATATTTTTATGATTCGCATCTTGCTAGTAGACGATCAGAACATCGTAAGGCAAGGAATTCAAGCATTGCTTGAACCCAGACCGAAGCTGAAAGTAGTAGGTACTGCCGAAGATGGTAACAGCGCAATCATCTCAACAAGTTTCAGAACCCTGAAAGATTGTTAGCCATTTGACTTCATTACTTCAAAAGAGCCACACCCAAATGATATTCCTCTAGCATCTACTCGTTATTCTCGTTTTTATGCTCTTAAGCCCAAAAAAGGTTAGTTATCGCTCAGTGTGGGGAATCGTTACCATGTATTACAAGGTTGAAGAAAGTTCAATTAATCGTTTCAAAGCTTTTTTGGCTACTTTATAATGAGAAGACTGTTTCCCATATCTCAATTCTCTTAAAACTTTTTCGGCTAAAACTTCTAAATTGTCTTGATTAATAGGTTTTTCAAGAGTTATAGAGTCAGTTTCTTCAGAAACTTTAGAGAAGGATGGATAATAAGGGAAATTTCCTTGATTATGTTCGACTAAATTTTCCAGTAAGTCTGCCCGTGTCCAACCAAGACACTCCGAGGCTATTCCCAAAGCCCGCCAAGTTTTATCGGTGAGTCTTAGAGACCGGACTTGACGGTAATCATCGTTTTTTAGGGAAAACTTTCCTTGAATATCTCGTTTATGTTTCATGTCTTTTTCCAAGTAATACATGGAAAAAGGTTAACATCCCCGACCATGTATTACTTGGTTAGACTATCCTCATCATTTCGCTACAAATTCTTTTTGTACTTCATATTTGAAACATGCCTAGATTACTTTCGCCAACAGTATCATCTCTTCGAGATCGCTTCCAGCGTTTATTGAGTTTTTACGTTGTCACTAAAATCGGCTCTCGAAGTTCTGTGAATAATAATTTAGGATTGTGGCAAATCCTTGCAGGGATAAAGCTTTAATCCATACTTGGTTTTTACCTGCTAACTAACTGTGATTCGATTGTCCTGAAGTAATTTAATTAACTCTGGTTTACGAGCATATCGAGGAATTTTTATCTGAACTTCTGGTACGCCTTGAGCCGCTAATATTTCTACCGCAGTACGAAATGTACTCTTTTCCACCAAGAGAACTTTGGGTTGATCAATTGCATTAAGACTCCGCTTGGTCTCGTAATAAGAATTAGCGATTTTTAAATTTTTTTCTAATTCTTCACTGAATGTTTGCTCCAATTGAGAAAGTTCCGTAGCTGAAAGTTGACAAGATTCGGTTAGTTCCACAAAGAAAAGATAACGTTGCGGTGAACAATTAAGATCGATCATAGTAGTAAAATCAATCAAATGATAAGATCGACTTTCCACAGCTTGATTAATACTCCAAAGACTCATCTCCTCTGTCGTTCTTTCTGCTGCTATATCTAATAAAGTTCCGGCACGACCTTCTAATTCATATATTGGTAACTCATTATAGTGATCGACAACTTTAATAATATCTCCCATGCGATATCGATAAAATCCATTAGAATGGGTCATTACCACCTCATAACTTTCTCCTTTTTTCAGTTGATGAACTTCTAATGTAGTAGGATTAGGAGATGTTGTTTCCGCAAGGGGTATATATTCTGTGCATCGTTCTTGTGGCACAGGAAGAAAACGAGCAATATGTTTTCCAGGCCAAAGATTAATACCTAATAAACCTTCACTTGCACCATAAGCAGCCGAATAAACAGGTACATTACCAATATAAGGTTGACACTTTTCTACATAAATACTAAAAGTTCCACCAGCTAAACATCTAACATATTGTAAATTTGGCCACACTCGATTTGCGATATTTTCCAATCCCTCTTCAAATAAATGTAAGAGTTCGTCTGCTCTTTGGGGATTGGGTTCAAGTTCAGCCAATAATTTTTGTTTAATTTCTGAATCTATTACAAGAGAATCTTTGCTAATTGTTCCTAAACGAATATCTTGTACCATTTGTTGCCAATTTTCTTCAATACATCGAAAAAAATCTAAGACGGCTGTAGCAAATGTGCTGTGTATATATGAAATATCAGGGTTGTTTAAAGCATAAAAAGCATGAAGATAAGTAGCAGTTTTATTGTTTGTAATATAAAATACCTCTTTAGGAGAAGTAAAAGGAAATGGATCTTTTTTCATTAGTCCTGGAAGTTGTGCAGATGAAGCAAAGCCAACTCTGATACCATTCTTATTTTTGTATTCCAATCCATTAGCATTAACAAGTAATAGAGATGGATGAGATTCTCTAGTTAAAGGAAAGGCTTGATGAACTGCACCTTGAATGAGTAAACTCCAGGGAAAAGAAGAAATATCTCTCGTGGCAGGAATCAGTTTTTGCTTAGATACACTTGTAGTTCCTGAACTTCTAGCAAAGAAAATAGGTGAATCCTTTGACAATACATTTTCTTCACCATCCAACATTCGTTGTATAAAAGATTCATAATGATCGTATTTAGTTATCGGATGAATTTGTTTAAATTCTTTTAGATTAGTAATTTTGGCAAAACCATATTTTTGCCCGTATTCTGTATCTTTATTGTGAGATAAAATTTTTAACAGAGTTGACTCACTAACCGATGGAATTTGTTGAGAATCTTCTTCAAATTGTTTTTGTACTTGCTCGATTTGTTCTTGCATATTATTGAACATTCTATTACGAAATTATATGCCACTAATGGGAGCTGAACTTGAAATAAGGTAGTGTTAAAGGTGCTAGGAAGAGGTTGGGTCAGTGAAATGAAAATAAGATTGCAAGCCTTATTCAGTCTATGGGTTAATGATTATGGCAACTGAAAAAGCACCAATATTATCGTCATACCAGATATTCCAGTTATTATTATCTTTGATACTTTTCCAACCTTCTTCCCTTTTCAGATATTGTTCATATGCCTTTTTCTGTTTCGTTTCTTTTGACCAGGAATCAATGTTTTCTTTAAAGGCAGCTTCAGATTCGGCTAATTGTCTATAGTATCTCTTATTATCCTCACCCTCAAACGATGGAACGTAGATATCCTTCTTATCACCGCTTAACCATATATCGTTGACTGTCAGAACTAATTCACCATTTTTTTCCGTAGTCAATTCGAGAGGTTCATTTTCATCTTGGGGAAAAGGATAAATTGATTCTGTCTTTACTACTCCTGTAGGATCTTTAACTGCTGCTAATAGCATCCCAAATCCATAATAAGTAGTACCTTTATCTGGTAAAAGCTTTGCCTGATCGTAGAGTGGAAAAGATATGCGCTTTTGTGAATTATCTAATCCACTAGGACCAACCCAAGTTGGATCGTCAATTCCAGGTTTTATTCCTTGAGTAACTATTGTTCTCATTGCAGTGTTAATACGACCGCTAGCTGTAATTCTGATGACATCACCTTTTTTGACTTTAATTCCTGTTTCTACCCAAGGTGTGTCTTTATCTCCACCAGTAGGACTTAGCGAAATGACTGTCCTCCTTGTGTTTCCATTTGTGTAAGTAAATGTGCCAACTACAGTTTGGATGTCAATTTTGTTTTCGGGAGGAATGACATTTGTGACTAACCAAGCAGCACCCCAAATAGCTATCACTAATATCGAACTCACTGCAAATATGCCTCGCCATCCTTGTCTAGTTGCAATGAGAAGCCATAGAAGCTCTGGAAAAGTCTTGGGGTTGAAAGTTTTAGCTTTTTCTTCTGTAATGAAAAGCCATAGAAGCTTTAGAAAAGTCTTGAGGTTGAAAATTTTAGCTTTTTCTTCTATAGGGTTAGGATTACTATCTCTGTTTTGTTTATCGCTAGTACTATTTGCTTCGCTTCGATCGGAATTTTGATTTGTCATTAAACTAAACTTTTCAAGATTTGTTTAGGGGCTGATACGTCTTTACCAACCTCGGCAGTATCTAAAATTTCCAAGGTATGGGCATCAATTTTGACTAAAAGGTCGGAATCTGGATTGTCCTCTCTGATTATCGTAGTGTAAGCGAAGTCTCCAGAAGGATCGACGATCAGATCGTGAGGTTTGGCATTAGCACCGATTACTTCTTCTGGTAGATTAACTCTGCCTATCTCCTGTTTACTCTGCGGAGCGATTACAGTTAGAGTATCATCAATATCATTGACAATCCAAAGTTGATCTTCTTGGGGGCTTGCCCACATATGGAAGTTTCCTGCTCCTGTCTCTACAGTACCAGTAACTTCAAAAGTAGTTGAGTCGAAAAATACAACACGATCGTTAGCGCGATCGTCGACTACTATTTCATCTGTACTCAGGAGATTATAGACATACATGGGTTCTGGCTTATTTTCTCCTTCCCCAGATGGCAAATCTACGGTTTTAATTAGTTCGCCAGTGTGTTCATCAAGAATGGAAATGTTTCCTGAAGAACGATTAGCAACAATAATTCGTCCGTTTTCTGTGCTGTAATTACTCATATTCCTGCACTCTGATGAATATAGTTAGGGAAATTGTTAGATTTTGAGCTGATTGAAACTACAATTCAAAACTGAAAATGAAAAATTGCTTTATAGATAAATTGAATAGAATGTTCAGGTGGGGATCTAGAACTTAATGTAATCAAACAAGCATTAATCATGGGAATTACTTCTCGAACTGGCAACTTTATTGATGCTGGATAGTTTTACTTTGAGATTGTCTTGCCGACGACAATAAATCTTGGAACAAAACAGTACTTAGGTAACGTTCCCCAAAGCTAGGCTGAATCATGACGATTAGCTTATTGGCATTCTCAGGACGTTTTGCTACTTGAACCGCAGCACAGAGGGCGGCTCCCGTAGAAATTCCCGACAGTAAACCTTCCTCTTGTGCAAGAGATACCATGAACTAGCGTTCACAACCCAGGGATGAAAATAGAATAATCAACGAATTTACGTTGTTATAGCTTCTATTTTCAAGCTAGTTCTACTGTAGGCGATCGCGTTCTCATCCGTCACCGAGATGACCTCATCTAGTAAGTCAGTCCGCAGCACGGGAGGCACAAAGCCCGCTCCCAGTCCCTGAATCTTATGGAAACCGGGTGCGCCGCCGGATAGCACAGGACTGGTTTGAGGTTCAACGACAATGGCTTTAAACTCTGGCTTCCATTGTTTAATAAATTCAGCCACGCCTGTGATAGTACCACCTGTCCCCACGCCCGCCACCAGAATGTCTACCTGTCCGTCCGTATCTGCCCAAATTTCCTTGGCTGTGGTTTGGCGATGCATATGGGGATTAGCTGGATTTTGAAACTGGTGTAGCATGAACCCATTGGGCAACTCCCTCAGAATTTCTGCTGCACGGGTAATCGCCCCTTTCATTCCCTCTCCTCCAGGCGTTAGGACTAACTCTGCGCCATAGGCTCGAAGCAGAGCGCGCCTTTCCCAGCTCATCGTCTCTGGCATGGTTAGGATCAAGCGATAGCCTTTGACCGCTGCAACCATTGCTAAAGCGATGCCAGTATTACCTGCCGTTGGTTCTACCAAGATCGTTTTCCCAGGCTGGATTTGTCCTGCATCTTCTGCCACTTGAATCATGCCGATCCCGATCCGATCTTTGACTGAGGCTGACGGGTTCATCCCTTCTAGCTTTACCACAATCCGCCCCACACATCCCTCAGCTTGGGGAATTCGGTTGAGCTGCACTAGTGGTGTGTGACCAATCAATTGAGTAATATCCTGAGCAATTCGCATTAGGGTCATCTCCTGAATCTTGAGGTGATGAGTAAAATGGCGGAGCTTAGATCGACAAAGTAAGTCCTTGATAAAAGCGATCGCCGAATTGAAATCTGCATCCCTTCAGGGGAATTGACCCATGCGATCGCCCTATATAAACAGAGAGAGAAAATTTGCACTAACAATGTGTGACCAATAAGTTGAGCAATTCGCTCGATAATTTTCTCCTAAATTTTTAGGAAATGCTAATGCTGTTTTCTCGCCTAGGGAGCGGTCCTTTTTCTAAGATAATTGAGATTTTTGTGGTTGTCGTTACAGGAAAGTTCTGGAGTTTAATCGCTTAGTTCTGGAAAGTTCAGGTAGGATTGTAGTATGATGGTTGTCTTTAAAGATCGTGTTGGAATCAGACCAGATACTTGCTACTGCTAATGCAGCCATTTTGGCAATGGCTGATCGATACCTCAGCGATGTAGAAACTGCTATCGTCCTGGGAGCAAGCAGCGATCGCACTTATGAGCAAATTGCCCAGCAATCGGGCTACTCGGTGAACTATGTCAAGCGTGATGTGGGACCGAAACTCTGGCGGTTACTCTCGAAGGCATTAGGGGAAAAGTAAGTAAAACCAACTTTCGACAAGCCTTAGAAAGATATCTGGTTCTAACGGATTTTGTGGGTAGTATAAATACTCAGGATAATTAAGCTTGAATGACAAACGAAATCTAATTGAGGTAAAGTTCAAATTGATGAACTCCAAAAATCAATTGATGCGCTTCGAGATAGTTGGTCAGATTTATATTCTGATATTTCTGATAAATCAGATTCACACTAACAGATTTATTCCACATCGCGAATCAATGATTTAGCCACAAGATAATTAACTTAGTTCGCGATTGATGTGACTTTGTTGGCGAATGTACTACAAATAATCTTACATATAGTATTATTAATCACCAGAGTAAAGATTTTTCGTTCTTGTAGTACTATTAATT
>JASJDX010000191.1 GCA_030064975.1 Pleurocapsa sp. MO_192.B19 | reverse complement strand
GCCAATCGAATATAAGCCTGAAGGAATTTAGGTTCTAAACCAATGCATTTCTTATAACAGTCAATTGCTCTGTTTAGTTTTTCTTCTGCTAGCAAGTTATTGGCCAAGTCAAAGTGATTTTGAGGAGATAATAATTTAGGATCAATTTCTAAAGCTTTGAAGAAGCAATCGGCTGACTTGTCATACTCTCCTAACTCGTCCCACACTCTAGCTAAATTACGATATGGAGCAGCACTATTGGGATCGATTATCGTTGATTTTTGATAGTTTTCAATTGCCTGCTGCCACTTTTTGGCTTTAGCATAAATACTCCCCAAATTGCAGTAGATCTCTGCCATATCAGGTTGAATTTCTAAAGCTTTTGCATATATGCCTATTGCTTCTGTCGTATTACCAGACTTTTGCAGACAATTGCCCCATACTTTGTAAGCTTCCCCAAGGTTCGGGCAAATTCTTAAAGCCTCTTGACAAGCATCAATACTTTTGTCCCATTGCTTTTGCTCAAAGTAAGCTAGGGCTTGCTGCACATATACTTGAGCTACTGATAAGTTTTCCTGTAAAACAAAATCTCCTGATGGAGACACATCGACATCAGGTAATAGTACAATACTATTAGCTTGTTGTTCTGGCAAATTAAAGTTGTTCACCTTGGTATTTATTAAATCTAGGTTAGAGAAGTCAGGTATGGTTAAATCTTGAGAACTTATTTCTGTTAATGAGCCAAATTCAATCTCAGTAGTCTGAGGAGCAGAGTTTTTAGCAGTTATGTCTGCTGTATGCAAATTTTCAACTCTATTGATACTCCCCTGCTCAGCAACTACAGTTTCTTCAAGAGAGACATCTATCATCTCTGAAGAGAGATCTACGTTGACTAATGATTGCGAAATCCTCGTTTGATTGGCATCAATACGTTTTACTTGAGCTTGGCGTTGTTCGCGGGCTTTTCTCAGAGCGATCGAGAGAAACTGGTAAGCTTTGGCACACTCAGGATCTAACTCAATCGCCCGACGGTAATGTGCAATTGCTAAATCCAAATCGCCTTTTTTTTCTGATTTTATCCCCTGCCAAATTTTGTGTTCAGCTTGCTCCGTACTTGCTATATTTTCATTCCTTAGATCATCTTTAGACCAATAACTATTACTCAAATTGAAAGATCTACTTGCTTCTAATTTTTGATCGAGACTTTTGCCTTCATTTGATAAATTGAAAATATTCTGGAACATCTGAACATTGATTTTAAGCTAGGGTTAGCGAAATTTCTACTTATAAACAGTAAATTTCTGTTAAATTTCTCTTGATAAATAGTTAAAAACAAAAAGCACCTTAAGGCAGTTACCAACAAGAATTATTTGTATTTATATGAACGCCGAATATTAGCTTAACGGAGTTCACAAATTCTTTATCTAAAATTCACAGAAGCTAAGTAACTTATCACAAATCATTGTACGTAGAAAAATAGAAAACTGAGCATATATAATATAAACTAATGCTCAGTAAAACTATAATCAATAAAACTAATTATCGCCTAATTATGGCAATAATTCATCATAATCTACAGTAATTTATAGTAATTTACATTAGTTCAAAATCGCCATCTTCATTTTCCTCTATTCTTGGCTCTGAAGACCCAAAAATATCTCCAGCACTAAAACTAATTACATCATTACCATTAACTGAGATATTGCCAGTAGCTCCATCAAAAGCTATTTCGTCACTGTCGCTCAAACCTTTGATGACTATACGATCTTCATCTAATTGGAAGTCGGCAATTGTATCCATTGAATTAGAAGAGAAATCTTCGGCATCAAATTCAAACACGTCTGCGTCGATTCCACCTAATAGTAAATCTGAACCAGCACCACCATTGATAGTGTCCATCCAATCACCACCAAGAATGGTATCGTCGCCATGACCACCGTTGATCAGATCATTGCCACGACCACCAAAAATTTCATCGTGTCCACCGCCAGCTTCAATTATGTCGTCACCAGCACCGCCTAATATAACATCATTGCCATTACGACCAATAACACTGTCATCGCCTTTTCCAGCATCGATAATATCATTGCCAGCACCACCATCGATTAAATCATCGCCTTTTTTGCCAAAGACAACATCATTACCATCTTTAGCGTCAATAAAATCAGCTCGTTGGCTACCCGTTAGGACGTTAAATCCATCTGTTCCAATGATGTCTAAACCATCACCATCAAATTCTGAAATATCTATGTTTCCTACAATTGCGGACATATTGGGGACTCCTTTCTAGCAAATTAACAAATTAACCTTCTCCTTTATATTTCCTTTATTAAAATTTGACAATTACGATAATAGAATATTTGTACTAGAAGAGAATTAGTTGATTGAACTTTCAAAGAGACTAAAGTTAGACTACAAAGTGATTTTAAGCTTTTATTTTTGGACAAAATTTTCTAGTAAAAAAATATATTTTTAAAATAATTTATTTTTTTTTCTGTAGCCTATTTTACCGTTTAAAAATTTTTAGATAAAAAATAATGATAGACCAAGCAACTTACAAATTGAGTGTATATAAAATGAACTATTACTTAAGTAGATCCAATGATGGAATTATTGATCACTGAAAACCAAAAGTAATTTTGTGTCTGAACAAAAAGTAATTTTTGATACTTTTATTTTCAATTTAAAGGGGGTTTAGATTATTTCATAATCTCCATCTTCCTTTTGTTCTATTGTTGCCTCAGAAGCTTCAGTAAACTCGCTAAAATCAATTACATCATTACCATTTACAGAAATACTGCTAGTAGTAGAATCAAAAGCTACGGCGTCATTTTCACTCAAACCTTTGATGACTAGACGATCTTCTTCTAATTGGAAGTCGGCAACGGTATCTACTGAATCTGCAGTAAAATCTTCGGCATTAAATGTAAACACATCTGAGCCTGCATCACCGAAAATAGTGTCATTTCCTGCACTGCCGTAGTTAGTGTCATCACCATCACCTCCGTGAATATAGTCATCGTCAAAATTACCAAAGATTTGATCGTTGCTATCGCCGCCAATAATACTATTATCGCCTTTTCCAGCATCGATCGGATTGTTAGCACTGTCATCAATGAGATCGTCGCTCGTTTTGCCCAAGACAATGTCATTTCCAACTTCGGCATCAACAAACTCAATATTTTCTGTACCCGAAAGTTCGTTCAGTCCATCTGTTCCAATGATGTCTAAACCGCCACCATCAAACTCTGAGACATCTATATTACTAATAAGTGTCGACATAATTTAAAACTCTCACTACCAAATTAAATATTTTAGTGAACTGTTTTTATTTATAGTGGGTTTTTAATTTTTTTGCTAATTATACTGATAGCATTTTCGTATTACAAAAATGGCAAATGAATTATTGACATATTAAATTACGGAGATTCAACTAAATGCTGAGAAATATAATTTTTGGAATCTCCGTTTTCCCTTTGAGTATCAATTCAACTTTGAGGTAATAAGCGTCCGATAGTACGATTTTCGGGGATAAAGGTAGTTTGAGCCACTCGCTGAATATCTTCTGGGGTAATCTCTTCTAGTTTGGCTAATTCATCAAAAATATTGCGCCAGCTACCAGTTTTAGCGTGGTATTCGGCCAAGATTCGTGCCATACCCATATTAGAATCAAGAGTTCGTAATAACCCCGCTTTAAGTTGAGTTTTGACCTGTTCTAATTCCATATGTGTAACAGGTTCCGTTTTTAAACGTTCAATTTCGGCTCTTAAAGCGATCGCCAGTTGGTCAACGCTAGTACCAGGAGAAGTAAGGGCATAGACTAACATCAAATTAGGATATTTATCTCCAGGGAAGCCACTAAATCCTTGAGCCGAGAGAGCTACTTGTTTTTCTTCCACTAAAGATTTATAGAGACGAGAAGTTCTACCACTGCTGAGTAATTGGGAAATAACTTCATAAACGGGATAGTCGGGATGGCTTAAGGCAGGGATATGGTAGCCTTCTAGATACCAAGGTTGGGAAGGGAAATCAACAGTTACTTCTCTAGTTTCGGTTTGGGGTGGCTCAACTTTAGTTACTTGGGATGGCTGGGGTTGAGTTTTAAAACGTCCAAAATAAGTTTTGGCTAATTCTTTAACTTCTTCAGGGTCAACATCTCCGGCGATCGCCATAGTTAAGTTATTCGGCGCGTAATAAGCTTGGAAAAATTGTTGAACATCATCTCGCGTTAGGTTTTTGATATCTTCTTGATAACCAATTACAGGTCGCCTGTAAGGATGAGTAGTAAAGGCAGTATCCAAAAATTCTTCAATCATTTTGCCGATGGGAGAATTATCTGTACGTAAACGTCTTTCTTCTAAAATAACTTGCTTTTCTTTGTAAAATTCGCGAAACACTGGAATTAAAAATCTTTCCGACTCTAAAGACATCCATAGCTCTAACTTATTGGCAGGAAAACTATAAAAATAGCTAGTATAGTCTGCTGAGGTAGCTGCATTCAAGCCTACTCCCCCTGATGTATCAACAATTTCGCCATATTCATTTTGCTTCACATATTCACTAGCAGCAGATTGAGTGGCAATAAAGCGATCTGTTAGTTTAGCTAATTTTTCTGCGTTTCCTGAATTCTGCGCCTGTTTTATATCGGCAAATAAGCGGTCTAATTTATCTAATACCTTGGCTTCAGCACGATAGTTGGTTGTGCCGATCTTTTTAGTACCCTTAAATGCTAAGTGTTCGAGAAAGTGCGCCACACCAGTTTTACCATCGGGTTCATCTACACCACCAACATTGGCATAAGTAACAAAAGAAACTACTGGAGCATCGTGATTTTCTAAAACAATAAACTTTAAGCCATTATCTAAGCTAAATTCTGTTATCTGTTCCATTACTCGATTCAAGTAAGGCTCAATTGAAAAATTCTGATCATTATCTGGTGGTGCAGCCAAAGCAAATAAACCAGAAAAATTCCAGCAGAATAAAGCGATTAGAATTGCGCTTAGCCTACGGATCGCTATTGAACTGATCCACTGCCATTGTTTTCTCAAGTACAAACTATTCAGCCAGAGAGAAAACAGCTTGAATTTGCTCAATTTCATCCGAGATCCCGAAAAGCCTCTTAATTTAGCCATATATATCATTGCGGTTAATGGTTATTTTACTTAGATTTTGATATTTGCTGTTAGATAACAATCTGTAAAGAATTTAATACCAGCAAACTTGCCCTCCTTTAATGCCATTATTGTGAAGTATTGAGCAATCAAAATTCAAAATATTGGGAAATACTATACATATATAATCAATATTGCTTTATCATTAAGCCCACTATAGTTTCTAATCAATCATAACTACTATGCAAGTTTTTTCTCAGCAAGCCTGGAGAGAGATGCGTAAAACTCCACAAACAGAAGAAGATACACGCACGAAAATTGTACAGGCGGCATTGAAACTGTTTGCGCGGCAAGGCTATGATGGCACAACAACCAAAGATTTAGCCAAACTAGCAGGGGTAGCTGAAGGAACTTTATTTCGTCATTTTGCTAATAAAAAAGCCATTTTGATTGAAGTTGCTACTGCGGGATGGGTCGAGATTCTCACGGATTTATTGACAGAACTAAGTGAAATGGGTAGCTATAAAGCTGTATCCCAAGTAATGCGCCGAAGAATGCTCCATATGCGCAAAAATAGCGATCTAATGCGGGTTTGCTTTATTGAAGCTCAATATCATCCCGAATTAAAAGAGAGCATTCAAGCCGAAGTAATTAACAAGATGACCGATGTAGCAGAAGCTTTTTTTGAAACTGCGATGGAAAAAGGCATCTACCGTAAAATGAATCCGAAAATAGTGGCAAAAGTATTCTTAGGAATATTTGCGATCGCCGGTTTTTCTGAACAAACGATCATCGATCCAGAAGCATCACCCCAAGCTATGCAAGAAATGGCCGAAGGCATTTCCGATATTTTCCTGCGAGGAGTCTTAAACAGTGAACAGTGAACAGTTATCAATGTTAAATGATAAATGTTAAATGAAATGACTATTGTAAAAAGATCCTCTCAAAGAGTTAAAAAATATCGACCAAATCTTTGGTTTGAAAGATTTATGGCTCTAATGGCTGTGATTAATTTAGCCATTGTTGCTTTTGATCTTAGTTATATACCGCTAAGAGATTTTTGGCTATCGGGTCAAGTTACAGTGGGGGGAATTAATTCTGCATATATTAAACTTGATGGGATGAAGCTCGATTTAATTTCGCAGAATTTTTCTCAGTTTATTACTCAACACGATGTGGTTAAGGGAATAATTCCTAACCGAGATACGGAGGAGTATCTAGATAAGGTAGAACAGCTCAAACAAGAATTAACTGCTAATGGTGTTGATTCTCCTGCAGTTAACAATCTTTTGGGTGATTTACGCCGCCGCAGTATTGAAATAATCCAAACCGATCCTTTTTCTGAGGCGAATAAGACAGGAAATCTAGAAAGAATCAAAAACAAAATGCGATCGCATCTTCCGAATAAAGATAATTCAGCGAAGACAGCATTTTGGCAATTTTGGTCTCCTGCTCATTTTCAAAGGAAAGCTAACCAGGAACTAAATTTTTTTGATACTGAAATTAAACCTCTATTTGAAACCAACTACTATCGTGTTATTGGAGAAAATGGCGGCTATGTTGATTATTTTGGCTTTATTGATTTTCCTTTTGGGGTAATCTTTGCCTTAGAATTTCTGGGACGCACTTGGTTTATTAGCCGCCGACGTGTTGGGGTAAGCTGGCTCGATGCTATGCTTTGGCGTTGGTACGATGTTTTTTTCCTGGTTCCTTTTTGGCGATGGTTGAGAGTTTTGCCCGTGACAATTCGTTTAAATCAAGCGCAAATTATTAATCTCTATTCGATTCAGAAACAGGTAAGTCAGGGTTTAGTAGCAGGAATTGCGGAAGATGTAACTGAAGTGGTAATTATTCGACTGATTAATCAAATACAGGCTTCAGTTCGCAATGGGGATGTCAGTAGATTGCTATCCCATCACAGTACTAACCCTTATATTGATATCAACGACACTAATGAAACTGTAGAAATAATTAGAATTCTCGCCAAGGTACTTGCCGATCGCGTTTTACCTGCAATTCAACCAGAAGCCGAAACGCTCTTACAATATAGCGTAGATAAAGCTTTACAACAAAGTTCCGCTTATCGGGCAATAAAACGATTACCTGGAGGCGATCGCACTATTACTACTTTGAGCCATCAGTTAGTATCCCAAACCTATAGTGCTTTTAGCAGTGCTTTACAGGCGGCTTTAGCAGAGGATGAACAGTTCGATCATTTATTAGAAAGTCTGGTTAGTAATATTGGCAAAACCGTTTCTACTGAATTACAGGCACAACAAAGTATGAATAAAATTGAGTTTTTATTAATTGATTTATTAGAAGAAATTAAAATTAATTATGTAGAACGTCTCTCCAACGAAGATATAGAAGAAATCCTCGAACAAACTCGCAGTCTGCGTAATATTACTTATAAATAATCTAGGAATTATTTTTACGGCGGAGTATTTTATAGTTTTAGGATATTCAACAATCTAGCTGGTATTAAATTGTATAGCTTAGAGCCAACAGTACTGATTTGAGCTGTATAATTTGAGAAAATTGACTTGAGAGGTATCTTTAATGAAACCTTGGTCTTCAATAGTCTTAGGGTTATTTTTGAGTAGTGCGATCGTCGTCCCAGTTAAGGCACAAATAAGTGTTGATGGCACTACCAATACGACTATAAATTCTACTGATAATGGCATCAGAATTGATGCAGGAAATAGAGCTGGAGATAACTTATTTCATAGTTTTGAGCAGTTTTCTGTAACCAATGGTAGCGAAGCTTTCTTTAATAACGCTAACGACATAGTTAATATATTTTCTCGCGTTACAGGGAGAAATATATCGAATATAGATGGTTTAATTCGAGCCAATAGTGATGCGAGTTTATTTTTGATTAATCCTGCGGGAATTATCTTTGGTGAAGGTGCGTCTTTAGATATTGGTGGTTCATTTTTAGGCAGCACTGCGAGTAGTATTTTGTTTCCTGATGGGATTGAATTTAGTGCTACAGATTTAGAAAATCCTCCTTTATTAACTATCAATGCGCCGATTGGATTAGGTTTACAGGATAATCCTGGAGAGATAGTCAATCGTTCCTTGGTACAAAATAATGTAGAAGAAGTTGTCGGATTAAAAGTTGACCCAGGAAATAATCTAGCTTTAATTGGTGGTCAGATTAATTTTGAAGCGGGTCAAGCTACTGCACCAGGAGGAAACATTGAATTAGGGGGTTTATCTCAAGCAGGAACAGTTGGGATTAATGACAATGGTAGTTTCAGTTTTCCTGATGGAATAGCCAGAGCGGATGTTACCTTAACTAACGCTGCGAATGTAAATGTTAGAGGAGGAGGTGGGGGTAGTATTACTGTTAATGCTGGCAATATTGAGCTTTCTGGGGGAGAATTAGGTAGAAGTCTTTTATTGGCAGGAATAGCGGAAAATTCAGGGTCGACCACAGCCCGATCAGGGGATATTATACTCAATGCCACAGATACTATTAGTGTGAGTCAAGAAAGTGTCATTGCTAATCGGGTAGTAGAATCTGGAGTAGGTAATGCTGGTAGAGTTGACATTAAGACAACTGACCTATCTCTGAGAGAGGGCAGTTCTATAAGTGCCAGTACTTTCGGACAAGGAAATGCAGGGACGATTAATATTAAGGCTGAAGGAGGAACTATTTCAGCTGAAGGAGGTAGCATTTTCAGTCAGGTAAACTCAACAGGAATGGGTAACTCAGGAAGGATAGATCTTACAACTTCTAACCTATCTCTGACGCAGAATAGTCAATTAAGTGCCAGTACTTTCGGAGAAGGAGATGCAGGGACGATTAAGATTAACGCTACCGATACTGTCTCATCTAACAACAGTGGCATTTTCAGTCGGGTAGGAGGAGAATCGATCGTAGGGAACTCTGGTGGGATTAACATTACTACAGGCTCTCTCCAGGTGACTAATGGAGCAAGGGTGAATGCCTCTACTGCTGGACAAGGAAATGGAGGTCAAGTAACAATTAATGCTGACGGTGC
>JASJDX010000190.1 GCA_030064975.1 Pleurocapsa sp. MO_192.B19 | reverse complement strand
ATATTAGTTATTAGCTCGAAAGTAGCAAGTAGCGCGGGTGGAAACGCGCCGTCGCACGGCGCATGTTCCACACCCGCGTAGCAAGTAGCAATTTTAAAGAGTGTCCTAACCTAAATACGTAATGCTATATTTAAAAAATCAAAAAGCGATCGCATTTCCAGAAGTCTTTTCATCATTATTATCTTGATTTTTTGATTTACTCAGTTTCTTCTATCGGAAAACTTTCTCCTTGCAAATACGCTTCAAAATGCTTTTTAAAATACAAAATACTAGTCATATTAGGTTCATCACATTCATCTGGAGTAAATTCATAGATAGGCAATTTTTCCCTTACTAGCTTGACTAACTTGGGATCTAGCTCCTCAAAAGAATCAACTCTAGCGATAGTAGTTTCATACCTCAACCGAGCGGGATGACCGTAACCCAACTTCATCCAAGGCATCCAGGGGCAATCCCTCGCCCAGGTAGCGGGTGGTGCACCTTTGAATCCTGGTCGAGAAAAACTAGAGGTGAAATACTCAACTCCCTTGAAAGTCTCGCCAGGGCAATAGTCCTGGTATTTACTATCTTTGGCTAAGGGATGGGGATATTCTAAGGGAATTTCTTTGACTTGGGTTACGCAACCTTGTCCTTGGGGGATAATGATTTTTCTTTCTCTTAATGAACCTTGTACCATGCGGTTGGCGATATGCACCACGGGAAACTCTGGACTATCTTCTCTTGGCTTCCAATAGTGCAAGATTTCCTGAGTCTCAGGATCGCAAAATAACCCGATTTCTCGATTGAGTCTATATCCGACTTCTCCATACTCAGGATGGGGTTTGAGCAGCACTTTCGTAGCATTCATGCCAATAATAGAGCATAGTTTCTCTTTTGGTTTACCTGGTGCTTCTGTCCACCAGATATCACCTGACCAGCTATAGTAAATTTGTTTGCCGTGATTTTCTCTGTAGAAAACTAGAGTGCTATATTCAAAATCTTCTGAATAATCCATTATTTAGATTTCCGCTCAATGCTGAAATTATAGAACCTTTTGACTTTTGGATATCTCAAATCAAATTTTGAATAATGAGCCTTTCCTGCGATTGAGCTGTTTCTGCTGCATCTTGATTATTATGATACTGTGGGAAACGATCGCACCTCTGCGTCAATTATTTGTTTCTAAGTCATTGCGCTGGGTCAACAACTTGAGTCTAGTGATTTTGAATACTCTGGTATTGCGGGGGATCTTTCCTGTAACGGCAATAGAAATAGCTGCGATCGCCGATAAAAACCAGTGGGGATTGTTTAATAATATTCCTCTTCCTGGTTGGCAAGTTGTATTGCTGTCAATCTTAATGCTTGACGGGATTATCTATCTACAACACGTCATGTTTCACGCCCTACCAACCCTATGGCGCATTCATAAAGTACATCATGCCGACCTCGATTTTGATGTCACCACAGGTTTGAGGTTTCATCCTCTGGAAATTTTATTATCAATGGCAATCAAACTCGCAGCAGTACTATTCCTGGGTACTCCAGCAGTTGCCATAATTATTTTTGAAGTGCTGCTCAACGCAACTTCGATGTTTAATCATGGTAATATTCGTTTACCCGATCGCTTGGAAGGTTGGCTACGATTGTTTGTCGTCACTCCAAATATGCACCGCATTCATCACTCTGTTATTCCCCAAGAAACCAATAGCAATTTTGGCTTTAATCTTTCCTGGTGGGACTATATATTTGGTACTTATCGCGATCGCTCTTCCGTTAATCAACAAAAGATGAACATTGGACTAGCAGAGTTTCAAAATCAACTTCGAGTCGAGCAGTTACCTTGGATGTTGATTCTTCCTTTTATTAATCGGTTTGATTAGCAATATGCTCGATTCTTTTGGCAGCGTTTATTAGAATGAGATCACAATGAGATCACAAAATGTATCTAGCCTGGGACTTTAATAATCGCAATGAATCAAATCAATACTAACCAGATAGAAGGAATCTACGAAGTTTGTATTGGTGTTAGCGATCCTATACCGATGGTTCAATATTGGGAGCAATTCGGGTATAGGATTGGTCAAGTAGGAGAATTGCCAGCTTCGGCAGCTAAGGATTTGTATGGAGTAAATTCTGACCTGCGCTCTCTACGACTCTACCACCAAAATGCAGATCACGGTTTAATTCGCCTGATGGTCTGGGAAAATCCGACCAATGAAGGGTTAAAGCTGACACCAATGAAAATTAAGGGGAATCGCTGGGCTACTGCCTTAACTGCTGATGTGTTGAATATCCTCAACCATGCGGAGAAAGCCAAGACGGATGGTTTACCTGTTAAATATATCAATCCTCAATGGAGTGTCATTTACCAAGACCCCAAAGGGATTCCTTTTATTGATCGCCTGGTGGGGGTAAGGGAAATGATGCTGTTGCAACCCTTGACTCGACAGATTTTCTTTCAACGCTTCAACTATACTATTCCCAATTACGGCAAGATAAATCCTACAGCAGCTTTCCAAACCAGCCAAGTTACCCATATGGGCATGGTTATTCAGGATGATAGTAAAGAAACTCTGCGGTTTTACGAAGAAGTTCTAGGACTACTCCGTACCCAAGATGATGTAGAAAGTACCTATGAAGATTCTCAAGCTGCGCGACAAATTTTTAACCTGCAACCTGGAGAACGTTTCTGGGTAACGTCTTTTGACGATCCGCGATCGTCTGCTTCAGACTGGAAACTAGCCCGATCTGGCAGAATGTATATCATTCGATTTCCTGAAGAGATGAAGTTAGAAAGTCGTTTTGCTGAGGCACAACCTGGAGCTTTGGGTATGTCCCTCTATACCTATCGCGTCCGAGGAATCAAAGAATATTTTAACCGTATTAATAGAAGTACGGCGAAACAAGTTACGGAAATAATCGCTAATGAGTTTGGAGAGGAGAGTTTTTCCTTTATTTCCCCTGATGGTTATTTTTGGACTTTGATGAGTAGCTGGACATAGAACCCCATTTGAAAATCGAAAAGAGAGTATAGTAAATGCCATTAACAAGCTATTTTGGCAGAACAAACTATTATGCGTAATAGATATTCAGAAAGATACTATAGGCCAAAGGAATTTGTTCGTCGCAAGTTCATGTTTGCCTTGATAGAGCTTATATTGGTGGCAATACTTTTATAATAAACAGAAGTCCATCATCACTCCCATTATTCAAACGATGCCAATCTCTATTTGTCGTTACAAAACAATTAATTTGAAATTGTATTGAAATATGTTGTTGTCTAATTTGTATTGTAGTTTTACGACCATTGGACAAAGGGTGATTAGGAAATTTTGTTAAACTCCAAGATATCTCGTACTCTTCTTCTGGAAAGCTTGGATCAACTTCAACCTCTAGTGTGAAAGTATCTCCTGCATGCTGAATTCTTTCATCAGCTCCAATTACCAAAACACTCATATCACGAGACTACACAAGTGTTGTTTGAGACTCTCACAAGCTTTAAGGTTTAGCTATTCCATAAGGTCTTTTTAAATACCGCCCACAAGGAGAACCAATAACTTGTCCTCGATCATAAATCAAGTTACCCCGCAGAAATGTACTCTTGACCCTTCCAGTCAACTCTATCCCTTCAAAGGGTGTATAACCTTGTTGGGATTCTGATTCAGCAGCACGAACGACAAACGTTTCATTGGGATCGAGCAGAACTAGGTCGGCATCGTAACCTACGGCAATGTCTCCTTTTTCCCACAAGCCAAAACGCTGGGCAGAATTCCAACACAGTAACTCAGCCATATGATTGTAGGACATTCCACGCTTACTACCTTCGCTAAAGATACTAGAAAGCATATATTCCGTTCCCCCAAAACCCGATTTTGCCAGCCAGATATTATCGGGGTCTTTGAGGCTAGCTTTCTTGGCAGCAGAACAACAAGCATGGTCGCTGACAATCCAATCAATGTTACGGTTTAACACTTGTTTCCACAGATATTCCACATCCTCGCGGGAGCGGATCGGTGGGTTAACCTTTGCCCATTTGCCTGTTGGAGCATCTACATCCAGCATTAGATGTCCCACGGTCACTTCTCGCCTGAAATTAATATGGGGGAATGCAGCTTGCATAGTTAGGGCTGCTTCTACTGCTTTGCGAGAACTTAAATGCAGCAGATTGATATTCACACAGTTGGTTTCGTGAGCGAGATAAGAAGCAATACAAATTGCTAATCCCTCGGAATGAGGAGGACGAGCGGCACTATAAGCTTTTAGACCGCTGAGGCTTTGATCTCCTTGGACAATTTTGGTATAGGCATTGAGGATCTCAGCAACTTCGCAATGCAAACTAAGACTAAGATAATCCTGGGCTTTAGGGTAACGTTCCCTTAGTTGGGTCAGACCGCGCATAATGAATTCAAAATGGGCAAAGTCATATCGTTCCTCCTTATTAATCATCAGGAACAGATTTTGTCGATCGGAAAGACCATGCAACCCATAACCACCATAAAACATAAAGATTTTAAACGATGTGATGCCTTGCTCCTCAAAGAGATACTGCATTTCGTCGATATGACCAGAGGCGATCGGTGCGATATGATAGCCATAATCAACATAAAAATTGCCCTTTGATAATGCCAGTACCTCTGGGAAAAAATTTTGGTAAGAACCGGCTTTATTTAGGTAATACTGACCTGTACGAATATAATTTAGACTAGTGGTCACTCCCCCCATCGCTGCTGCCTTGCTTTCAGTGACAGCATCTTGGTCAAGGGGTTGGTAGATACCGATGTGCATATGTGCATCAATCAGACCAGGAAATCCCAGTCGATTTTGACCATCAAAGACCTCCTGGGCGCGATTAGAGTTTATTTCTGGGGCAATTTGGCTAAATTTTCCGTTCTTAATACCTAGATCGACTGTTTCAATAGATTGGTGGTTGGGACGAACCACACGCACGTTTTTGATAATTTTGTCCAGGACTTTGGTTTCAGACACAATAACCTCTCAATCCGTTCTTGCTAGCTCTCTTTTAAATTTAGCTTGAATCTAACTATTTACTACGGAAGCTGAGTCAATCTGGAGAAATACTAACAGTTGGTTATTATGTAAATTGTAATGCCTCTTATTCTTGAGCTTTCATTCTTTAGCTTTCACTTCTGGAGAAAAGACGATGGAAACATATAGCGAGTATAATCTAGACCCTCAACAATTTCCTTTTCTCAAAAGCTTTCAAGTGCGTTGGCAAGAGATTCGAGATGAGTTTAGCTGCTTTATGCAACAGGCATCTCAGTTAGAATTAGTCCTGGCAGAGAATGTTATGGGCCCTAAGACTCAAACAATCAAAACCAAAGGTGCCAAGAAATACAGTGCCTTTGGGGTTTTATTTCAGGGCAAATTCATTGAAGAATATATTCAAAAGTATCAAATAACTTATCCCGATCGCGATACTGATGAAGCAGCAGCCAAGGTATTAACATTAAGAGAAAAATACTTCCCTACCTTAGCCAAGGCGATCGCCGAAGTCAACCAAAGCAATGATAATGTAGTTAGAAATGTTTATTTTGGTACATTTCATCCAGGTTTGGATATTAAGCTCCACGTCAACTATAATCCCCACATGAATCGGGGCTATTTAGGATTAATTGTGCCCGACGGAGATGTGGCCATGAAAATCTGTCATGACAAGCTCTATTGGCACGAGGGGGAATTTATGATTCTCGATCATAGTTATCCCCACTGTCCCCACAACTATACCGATTTTGACAGAACTGTCTTGATTGTTGACTTTTTTAAAACTGATAAACCCAGAGAGGAAGTCATTCGATTTGAAAGAGAGCTAGTTACCCAAAGGATGCAAGAAAATCCCTATAGCTTGGGTGTTTTTGGCAAAAGCGATCGCGCTAAACCAGAAGATTTTGTTAAATATGGTTTAGCGCATCAGTTAGAGTGGGACAAAGCTTTAGGAACTTCCTGACAATTGAATAATTGAGATTTTTAGAGAGTTGGTAAAGGAAATCTTGCCCCAGCTAAATAATCGGCAAAATGTTGCTTAAAATATTTCCAAGAAGTAATGTTTTCTGCTTCTAATTTCTGGGCAGCCGCATCTTTATACAGGGGAACGCGATTATTGATTTCTGCTTGCAGCCACTCGGGTAATTCGCTAAAATCATTGATTTTACAACCATGGGCACTATAGATTAGTTGCCCTGGTTTATTGCCCATTTTCATCCAAGGTAGCCAAGGACCAATCCGATCCCAACTCAGAATTACTTGAGATACTTCCGAAATATTGCGATCGTGAAGTTCTGCTGTAGGTACAGTTAGCTTAAATAATTCCGTCGCTTGATAAGTAGGCTGAGGACTATAGTCAATAAATCTAGCATCTTCCGCTAAAGGATTGGGATAGTCACTAAATAGATCGAAGACAAAGGTTGTAGTCTCGCCATTAACTTGAGCGGGGAAATTGCCTTTGAATAAACCTTGAACTTGATGATTGGCAACATGAACTACGGGCAAAGTTTCTGTTGTCCAAGGATTATGCCACTGATGAACTACTTGCTCTGTATGAGGATCGAGATAATAGGTTAATTCTCTAGAAGTGAAATCCCAACTATTATCCTCATTTGGCAAACAACGACTAACACTCATCCCCACAATTTTAAACAGGTGTTTTTTCTTTTCATTAGGGACAAAAGCGTAAAGAGAACCAGTCCATAATAGAAAAGTCGATTTGGAAGCAAGAGAGTTGCGAGTTTTAACCCAACAGGAAACATCTAACTCTTCTGTGGTATTGATTTTCTTGATTGAATTAACCATGGGCTTAGTTATTGGGTTCTGAGATCGAGGTTTCTAATCGCAATTAAATTTGCTTTAAGGTAGCAATTTTGTGACTCAATGCACAATTTAGCAAAAAACTTATCTCACTGTTTTTTGATGCTCGACCAAAGCTGTCTTACGAATCTTTACTTAGAGTTTGTTATTGTCTCCCAAATTTATAATAGCAACTTTAGACTTGACGAGAATGCTAGGAATTCATTGTAGGCAAACTTAAAAGTTTAAAGTTGTTAAGCGATCTGGCTGCTCTTCAGCAAAATGTTTCAAATAGCAAAATCCCTACTTGTAGAGGACATAAAACCGAACCTTATTTCTAAAGATTTACTTTATACTTAGCAGTGTGGGTGAAGAACATAACAGATGACTTACAGCCCAACTCTTATCAATAAAAATTCAATCTTATTAACCAAGTTTTGGAGGTATTGACTATGTCTTTGATTCGTTGGAAACCTTTTGCAGAAATTGATAGCTTACAAAGGGAAATGAACAGTTTGTTTGATAGTATTGTTCCTTCAAACTCTGACATCATGAGTTCGGGTTTTGTCCCTGCTGCGGAAATGTCAGAAACTCCCGAAGCAGTTCATCTAAAATTAGAAGTTCCTGGCTTAGATGCCAAAGACATTGATATTCAGGTGGCAGCAGAATCTATTGCTATCAGTGGAGAACGCAAATCAGAAACTAAAACCGAATCAGATGGAATGACCAGAAGTGAGTTCCGCTATGGCAGTTTCCGTCGCGTAATTCCCTTACCTGCCAGAGTCAAAAATACTGAAGTTAATGCAGAATACAAAGATGGTATTTTGAACTTAACCTTACCCAAAGCTGAGGAAGAAAAAAACAAAGTAGTTAAGGTTAATCTTAGCTAATTTTTTTGATCTTAATAGTTTCTAACTTGCCAGATATACCGAGCATTAAATCAAGTAAGTTAGACTCTGTAGATGGGTTTCTATAATTGCTTATCTTGGTGAATAGAAACCCAATTTATTTCTTTGATAAATTGAGCATGATTGTATTCAGTTCAGGAGGTAAAAGCTAAGGTGGCTGCAACTGATTTTAAAGATTATTATCAAATTTTGGGAGTAAGCAAAAACGCATCTCAAGAGGAAATCAAAAAAGCCTACCGCAAATTAGCCAGAAAATATCATCCCGATCTCAATTCAGGAGACAAAGAAGCCGAACAGCGTTTTAAGGAAGTCAACGAAGCCCAAGAAGTACTCTCTGACCCCGAAAAACGAGCTAAATACGATCAATACGGTCAATATTGGCAACAAGCTGCTACGGGGACACCTCCTGGAACTGGTGTCGGGGTAGATTTTGGACAGTACGGTGGTTTTGAAGATTTTATTAACGAACTACTAGGACGTTTTGGCGGTGTATCTAGAGATATGGGCGATCGCCAAACCTATACTTATCGTACTGGTAGCCCTGGTGAGTTTAGTGATTTTGAATCTGCTTTTGGCAGTGGCGGATTTTCTAATATCCCTGTTAGCGATACTGAAGCAGCAATGACCCTAACCTTCTCTGAGGCTTTTCACGGTACTCTAAAACACCTACAACTAAATAGTGAAACTATTAAAGTTCGTATTCCTCCAGGTGCCAAACCAGGTAGTAGAATTCGGCTTAAAGGGAAAGGACAAATAAATCCCTACAGTCAACAACGGGGAGATTTATACTTAAATATTAGTTTGCAACCCCATCACCTGTTTCAGTTCCAGGGAGACAATATTACCTGCGAAGTTCCCATTACTCCCGCTGAAGCAGTTTTAGGTACAGAGATCGAAGTACCGACTCCTGATGGTAGTGTCTCGATGAAAGTTCCCCCTGGAGTCAATTCAGGACAGTCTTTGCGCTTGAAAAACAAAGGATGGAAAGCTCCTAACGGCAAGCGTAGCGATCAAATTGTCAAGCTAAAAATTGTTACTCCCAAAAAGTTGACTACTCAAGAGAGGGAGTACTACAAAAAATTGCTTCAGGTTAGTAGTTTTAATCCCCGTCGCAGTATCGCAAATGTGCGCCTGTAGTTGTTTGAAAAGCAGTTGTTTGAAAAGTAGTTGTTTGAAAAGCATTGTTTGAAAAGCGATCGCTTTATTTTGGATAGCATAAGTTTACTTGTCGAAAGTTCACCTGCAAGAAGTTGCTCAATTCTCTCAGGATATTTTGATGGGTCAAGATAATTTTGCATCTCAATAAGATTAATTATTTAATTACTACAATCTTTGTCACTAAAGGAGAATAAATATTGTGACTATGCAAACTACCTCTAAACCATTTCGTCAAGCTTTTATATATGCGGTTGTTGTCGCTGTCAGCGTCGCTCTCACTCTGGGTTCACTGCGAGCT
>JASJDX010000189.1 GCA_030064975.1 Pleurocapsa sp. MO_192.B19 | reverse complement strand
AGGAGATAGATTGATAGCCAAAAAACCTTTGTTTCGTCCTCGTCCTGGGAAGAAAGGTAAAAATAAGTGGGGGGTTCTGATCAATAATTCGGAAGAATGTTCCGTTATTGATCAGAACCCCCCACTTATTTTTACCTTTCTTCCCAGGACGAGGACGAAACAAAGGTTTTTTGGCTATCAATCTATCTCCTGGTACATATAACGGTGCATCTTTGCCCCACAAACGCGATCGCACAAATTTATTAGCAGATAAAGCTGTCTTGTTTCTCCACACCAACAATCTGACATGATCGGGATTGGTTTTATAATTATCAGACTCAAAGTATTGAGTTACTGTTTCTAACCATTGCTTTCTCGGCTGGCAAACAATAGTTTGGTCATCGCTACTCTTGAAAGGATAAAGAGTACGGTTATATTGATTATTACGGCGAATCTTTTCTGCCACAACAGCTATTTCACCCTCATAGCGTACAATTTCATCCAATGTTGCCATGCTGTCAATATAGTCTGAGACGGCGACTATGGGCTTCTGTTCTTTTACTGGAGGTAGTTGTGCTGCATCTCCGACAAATACTACCTTCGTATTCATCGTTAAAGCAACTGCCTCAACTATTTCGGCAAAATTTCCCTTAGATATCATCGAAAATTCATCAATGATAATTACTTCGTAATCATCAAATTTGGCTTCGCCAGTTGAAGTAAATTCTTCTAAACCTGTCTCTTTATTAATCTCTGGTTGTTGACCCAGTAATTGAGCTACGGTTTTAACATCTATACTGATTCCTATAGATATGGCAACCTGCTTCAAATTCTTAGCTGCTTTATTAGTTGGTGCTGCGGCTACAAACTCAAAATCCCCAGATCTTAACCACTCCATTAAGTGACAAATTAAAAAGCTCTTTCCTGTTCCAGCGTATCCACTTAGCCGAAAAAACCTCTCTTCACTACGGACGACTCGCGCAACTGAATTCGATTCAGGTGTCGCCTCCTCTTGAATAAATGATTTTAATTTAGATAGAGCCTGTTGTTGAGCAGTCGTTAACTTTTTTACTGTTACATTTTGAGCGTGAGGTTTTGCCATCGCTTACTGTTCAATTTACAAGTAATTTTAATGATAAGAAATTCCTGCTTGCTTAAAGCGATTGAGAACTTCTCCCAAGCGATCGCAATCGGCAATGAGACTAATTCTAACGTAGCCTTCCCCCGCTTCACCAAAAGCATTACCAGGAGTAATTACCACCCCTGTTTGCTGTAAAACATCAAGAGCGAATTTTGTTGAACCTTGTCCCACAGGAGTTTCTATCCAAAGATACATGGTTGCTTTGGAGGGAGGAATCTGCCAACCTAATTCCCCTAAGCCTTTGATTAAAAAATCTCTTCTGGTGCTGTAGCGGTGTTGTACTTCTTTGATGTATTCGTCTGGTAATTGTAAAGCGATTTCTGCTGCTTTCTGCACAACGGAAAAGATACCGTAGTCTAAATTAGTTTTAAGAGTCCGCAAGCCTTGAATAATATCAGAATTACCGACGACAAAACCCACACGCCAACCAGCCATGTTATAAGTTTTAGAAAGGGTATGAAATTCAACGCCAATCTCTTTTGCCCCTGCTATTTCTAGGAGTGATGTCGGTTGATAACCATCAAAAGCTAGTTCTGCATAACAGAGATCGTGAACCAAAAGTATTTCGTAGTGACAGGCAAACTTCACTACTTCCTCGAAAAACTCTCGTGGTGCAGTGGCAGTAGTGGGATTATTGGGATAATTAAAATAAAGAATTTTGGCTTTCTGGGCAACATCTTCGGGAATAGTACTGAGATCGATTAACCAATTTTGCTCTGCCGAAAGATGTATCTGGTGGATTTTTGCTCCCGCAATTAAGGGTCCCCTAAAATGAGCAGGATAGGAAGGACTAGGAACAAGAATAATATCCCCTGGATTAACATAGGCTAAAGCCAAATGACCCAAACCTTCTTTTGAGCCAATTAGGGGTAAGGCTTCACTATCTGGGTTTAGTTCAACTCCATAACACCTTTGATACCAAGTAGTAATTGCCTGACGGAAACTAGTCGTCCCTTCAAAGGGTGGATAGCCGTGATTAAGTGGATTTTGTAAGGCAGCGATCGCCGCATCTATTACTGGCTTGGGTGCAGCACCATCAGGATTGCCCATTCCTAAATCAATTAAGTCTAGTCCTTGTTCTCTGGCGCGGGCTTTTAATTCGTCTAAACGGGCAAAAACGTAGGGAGGTAATGCACTTAAACGCTCGGCGCGGCTAATCCAATCTAAACTCATATTCACAGCTAACAGTTGACTTAGCTTCCTATTCTCTCATCTCAGTCCGTAATTGTATAAAAAAAAATAGATGAATTGTGATGCTAAATTATTTTTTCTAATCGTTGCAAAGTACGGTTATTTTCTTCGGGAGTACCAATGGTAATACGTAAACCTCCCCCAGTATGACGAATTAGAGTTCCTTGAGCTTTAAGCTTACTAGTAATTTCTGCAAGAATATTCTCATGGTTATCGGTAGTGGTATTTCGGGGACGGAGATATAAAAAGTTAGCTTGACTTTGCCATACTCTGAGCTTGCTATTTTCTTTTAAAACTGACCAAACTCTCTCTCTTTCCTCTCTGGTTTCTGTCACTAACGGCAAGAGTAACTGGCGTTGTTGTAGAGCTACTGTGGCTGCTGTTTGGGAAAAACTGGGGAGGTTGTAGGGCAAACGGACTTTTTCTAGTACTCTAATTAAATCAGGATTAGCGATCGCATATCCTACACGATGGGCTGCTAAGCGAAAGGCTTTAGAAAAGGTACGCAAGACTATCCAATTACTACGCTGGGCTAATTCTCCAACTACAGATGTTTGACTAAATTCAAAATAAGCTTCGTCTACTACTACCAGAATGTTGTCTGCTAAACTTCTTAACCACTCTAGTTCTTTTGAAGTTAAAGCATTAGCTGTAGGAGAATTGGGATGCACCATAAACACTACCCGAATTGGGGGCGTATTGGTGGTATCTATAGCTTGCTGGGCAACTTCTAAATTTAAAGAAAAATCTTCTTCTTGTCTAGAAACGGTGACAACAGGAATTCCCAGGGTTTTGGCTAAAATGCCATACATGGAAAAGGTAGGAGTTGCTACTAAAATCGAACCTTCTCCCCCTAAGCAAGTAGAAATTAATAGAGAACGAATTAGTTCGTCTGAACCATTGCCTACAGAAATGTTAGCAGTGGTAAGATGATCGGTCAGATTAGCAGACTCCTCAACATATTGAGCGATCGCGCCTTTGAGTTGTTCATGGCTACCATCGGGATAACGATTAGCTTCTATTTCCTGCTGATATGCCCAAGCCAGCTTAGATTTAATTTCTGCTGGCAAATCTAGAGGACTTTCATTAGTATCAAGGTGATCGACAATAGCCGCACTTTCTCCTCCTGGATGGGGAGTATAAGCAGTTAACTGGGCTAAATCAGAACGGATAAAAGAAGTGCGATCGCTCATGTTATTTTGGAGAGTTATATGGCGGAGTAAATTATAAAATATTTCACCAAAATTTATCCAGCCAGATTTAACTCCCTGGATTTTTAATATTTTTGAAAAAATATTTTGAGATCTTATTTATTCTTATCGAATACTTTATTGACAAGTTTTTTCTTTTGAATATGAAATAGCTCTTGATAAAAGTTATCCTTAAACAACATATTCTTATGAAATTTGATCAACAAGTCTTTAGTTTCTTCGTAGGATAAATCTTGCACCCTAGTGATAAAGACTTTATGGGTAAATTCTTGTTCCAAAGATAGCTGATTAGACTCTAAATTCATTTTTAAGCTCCTGATGGTAAGGAAAGTAAGTGTTTAGCCAAAGCAATAACAAACAAAAAATAAGACTGAAGAGTATTTTTAAAAGTGTGGATGAAAACAATAATTCCTTAGGAATTATAGTAAATGAATACTCCTTAGGAATAGTATCCAGACTTCTCCTTAAGGAGTTATTAAACCACGATTTATGACAATATAAAAGTGTATTGTTATGTTTTGCTAATTAAACTCTTCTGATAATTAAAGTAAATTTAATAAATTTAACTAACTATTTACATAATAGTTGCGATGTTGTAGTAGCTGAAAGTAGTAAAAATTAGTAATAACCGAACGAATATTGTCAACACCTCGATTGAGCGTGGGGCAGGCTGGGGTTACCCCAGCATCTGCAACCACGCTGTTGGGTATGGCGTTTGCGGAGCAAGTCCGTTCGCGGTTGCGAAGCAAGTCGCAGACTCAGCGCGTCCGAAGGACGTAGGACTCGGGAACCTCGCCACCCCTCTCGGTCAACTTCTAAATTTAAACGCGGCTAAGTCTGCGTTGTTATCTTATAATCGAAACTTCTTATTGAATCACAGCCACAAGAGAATGTTTACTTGTGGGGGAAGTAATTCATAGAGAAACGGTATAAAACGGTATAAGTGTGTTTTGGGGGTGGTAAGCAAGATACAATACTGAGTCGGGACAGCTATTCAAATCGATCTATGAAAACAGCAGATAAAACAAACGATAAAGCCATTGTTAAAAATTATTTTAATCAGACAGGATTTGATCGCTGGCGTAGAATCTACGGCGAAACAGAAGATGTTAACAAGGTACAAAAGAAAATTCGTCAAGGACACCAGAAAACTATTGATACTGTAGTTGGCTGGTTACAAGAAGATGGTAACTTAGCAGACATCTCCATTTGTGATGCAGGATGTGGTGTAGGTAGCTTAAGTATTCCTTTGGCTCAAGCGGGTGCAACTGTTGCTGCTAGTGATATTTCCGAAAAAATGGTTGGAGAAGCCAAGGAAAAAGCGGAGGCTGCGTTAGAAGATAATAGTAAAGTTTCTTTTACCGTATCAGATTTAGAAGCTTTGAGTGGTAAATACGATACTGTTATTTGTTTGGATGTTTTAATCCACTATCCTACAGAAGATGCAGCTAAAATGATTGCTCATTTGGCATCTTTGGCAGAGTCTCGTTTAATTCTTAGTTTTGCTCCTAAAACTTGTTTATTATTTGTGTTAAAAAAGGTGGGTGAGTTTTTTCCTGGCCCTTCTAAAACTACTAGAGCTTATCAACATAAAGAAGCAGAAATTATTACTATTTTGGCAGAAAATGGTTTTGAGATTAAGCGCACAGGGATGACTAGTGTGAGCTTCTATTATTCTCGAATTTTAGAAGCAGTGAGGCAAAAAGATGAGGGATAAGGAAATAAATTTACTGTGATGATTTGAGTAAGTAGATTGTACAAGAATTTAATCGGCTGTTGGTCTTGATCTAATTATTTTGCTCGATAAAATTGATTACACATCTTAGAAACCTATTACTTACTACTTTGTTCTAAAGCATGAACTTAATTTTCTTAGATGAATAATCTAGCTAAATTTATTGAGACACAAACATTAGGTAATAAGGGAGAGGCGGGAGAAAAGCTAGTTTGGGATAGTGTTAAAAGGGCTTTTGCAGCACGTAATTGTCTTGGCTACTGGCGTTATCCTATTTTTTCTCATACAGGTAAATTTCGCAAAGAACCAGATATTTTAATTGCTGATTATAAGCAGGGTCTGATTGTCATTGAAGTTAAAGCAATTAAGATTGAGCAGTTAGTTAATATTCAAGGTCATCGCTGGGAATATCAGAATTTTTATACTCAATATGGTAATCCATATCAACAGGCTGAAAATCAATTATTTGCTTTATTAGAGTATAGCGATCGCGAACCGTTATTGAAACAAAAAGTTAGTGCTAGAGCAATTATTGCCTTACCTTATGTTACTCAAGATCAATGGCAAGCTAAAGGTTTTAATAAGTCACCTAATTGTCCGCCGATACTATTTGAGGATCATCTTGCTTCATCAATATTAATTACAGAATTAATTACAAAAACTACTCCTGTGATTGCAGGAGAAATATTAACCCCGACTCAATGGGAATTGTTGCTAGCTGTTTTAGGTGGAACTTCTTTATATACGCCAACTTCTAAACGTCTTCCTTGTTCTATCAAAAGCCGCCGCAAGATTATTCAGCAGGTGCGATCGCGTTTAAATCAGTTGGATCTAAAGCAGGAAAAGATCGCCAAGCAAATTCCCGACGGAATGCAAAGAATCAGGGGAATTGCTGGTTCGGGAAAGACTGTTATTCTCTGTCAGAAAGCAGCTTTAATGTCTGTTAAATATCCAGACTGGCAGATTGCCTTAGTCTTTTTTTCTCGCAGTTTATATGATTCAATTACGCAGCAAGTAGATAAGTGGATACGTCATTTTACCCAAGATCGAGTAAGCTATAATCCCCAAAAATCAAATTTAAAAATTCTCCACGCCTGGGGAAGTAAACAACAGCCTGGTTTCTACAGTACAATTTGTAAAGCCACAGGTACTTTGCCCCTTGCTGTTCCCTTTACCACCAGCAAAAAACCTAACGAAGCTTTAGCAGAAGCTTGTTGTCAGTTACTAGAAAATAAAACTATTCCGCAGCTATTTGATGCAGTTTTAATTGATGAAGGACAAGACTTGATAGCTAATAATTGGAAATATCAAGATAAACAAGCTTTTTATTGGCTAGCCTATCAATCTTTGCGCCCTGTTAATCCTATTCATCCCCAGCAAAGACGACTGATTTGGGCTTACGATGAACTGCAAAGTTTAGACAGTTTAATTATTCCCGAACCTGGGGAGTTATTTGGAGAAGAATTAGGACATTTAGTTACAGGACAATATAATCAGCAAATTAATAAAACGGAAATAATATCTCGTTGCTATCGTACACCTCATCAGATTATAATTATTGCCCATGCGATCGCTATAGGTTTATTAAGAAGAAGAGGTATTCTAATAAGTTTAATTCATGCCGTAGAGTGGCAAGCACTAGGATATAAAATAATAGGAAATTGGCAACTAGGAAATCAAATTACTATACAGAGAGAACATCATAATTCACCCAATATTATTAGCGAATTATGGCAAGGAGATATGATTACCTTTGATTGCTTTGCTTCTCGTCAACAAGAATTAACTGTCTTAGCTGATAAAATTAAGCAAAATTTAAATCAAGATAGTTTACAGCCAGATCGAGAAATTTTAATTATAGTTTTGGGTTTATTTTATGATATTACTTCTCTTGTCAAGCAAACTGCAACCTTTTTAATTAATCAGGGAATTAATATTTATCTACCCACCCAAAATACCTACAATTGTTTAGAAACACCTTCAGAAAAACGTAATCTTAATCAATTTTGGTATCCAGGAGCAATTACTATTTCTACTATCCATCGTGCTAAAGGACAAGAAGCAGATCTAGTTTATATAATTGGCTTAGATCAGATTGCCCAAGATGAGAGTAATTTATATCTGCGTAATCAACTATTTGTTGCTCTAACTCGTACTAGAGCCTGGGTAAATATTAGTGGTATTGGAGATTATTTTCTTTACCAAGAATTGTCTCAACTAATCAAGAGTAAAAATAAAATAGAATTTACCGTAAAAGGAACACCTGAAAGAGAATTAAGAATTAGCGATCGCGCCAATTTATTGTCAGGGTATGCCCTGGGTAGAACTAATTTTCGTCATGCTAATTTACAAAATGCAGATTTATCTAATATGAATTTAGCCAATATAAACCTAATTGAAGCTGATTTAAGTAATGCCAACTTACAAGGAACAAACTTAACTAATGCTAAACTAATTGCCTCCAATTTGAGTAACGCCAATTTAGAGAATGCCAATCTAACGAACGCCAAACTAATCGGGGCAAATCTTACTCAGGCTAATTTAACCAATACAATTCTAACCAATACCAATCTAATCAACGTAATCATTAATAATTAACCATTAACAATCATCAATCAACACAGTAATTTATTGCTGCTAAATGGGAACTATAGCTTCAGATTCTAGTTTCTAAATAAATCATCATGGGGAAGCTGCAAAACATTACCTTGGCAACTGCTATTTCAATCTTAGGTTTAAATATCATCAAAATCTCCGACGCTTCAGCTTTTAGTAGCAAGCCTAAGTTTCTGTCTTTGCCAGCAAAGACCAAAAAAAAGATAGTAGAAACATCCTCAAAAAATACAATTTCTATCTCTGCAACAGCCAAAGTTACTCAATATGAGTTAGCCCAACAACCAAAATCGAGTTCAACGGACAACAATTCTCCTGAAGCTGGAGATGAAATGCTTGATGCTTTACAAAAGAGACAGGATAAAATTGAAAATTTAAAAGAACTTAAGCAGATACAGGACACAATTAATTCAGAGAACTTGAATCATAAAAAGCTCGATGCCTTACAAAAGAGAAATCTTAATATTAAAAGCTTAGAAGAATTTAAAGAGCTACAAAAAATAGTTAATGATGACAATCTAGATGATTCTGAAATGATCGATGCCTTAAAAGAAAGGCAGATAAATATTGAAAGTATAGAAGAGCTTCAAGAAATACAAGAAATAGTTAATAATGAAAATTCTAATACTTCAGAATCTATAAAAACATCAAAAACTTTCGCTTTCAAAATGCTCACTATTAGTTTACCAGCTACTATTTTAGTAATAATTGTAGCTACACCTTTTGTTAAAGGAATTTTGGGAGTATTTTCAAGCAACATAAATGAAAAATTTGGTAAACCTCAAGTTCCAGAAGGCTCAGTTACACTACATAATCGCTCTTTTAAAGAAATTACAATTATTGGTAACAAAGCAGAAAAAATCAACGATGATAAATTTGGTAATGAAGAGTTTAAACTTCTCATACAAATCAAAATTGATATAGCAAAAGGAACTGAAGACTATAAAAAACTCAATTATGGTGTTGAATTATTAAAAGCTGCAATCATTGCTCAAAAAAGTTTTCTTAAGCTAGAAGCAACTGAATTACGTTATCGTAGCCGTAAACAACAAGAATTTTATCAATATGTAGCCGACAATTTAGAAGATGATCTTGACAAAGAAGCTTTTGCCAAAAAAGTTAAAAAGAAACAAACGGAAATTTTACCTTTAATTACTACTGAGGAAGGAAGAAGTGCACTTGAATCCTATGTCAAAGAAATTAATGTCATTAGTAAATATGATTTAGGTTTAAAATTGTTGGCGTTATTTAAACAGTATGAATTAAAGGATTTTTCTATTCTTAAGAATGTTTCAGATGTAGTAGAGAGTCTCCAAGGAAAAGATTTATTTTCTGCGAAAGATTTAGTATCTTTAGTCTTAGAAAATTATGATGCTTTTGAAAAACTAAGCCCAATTCTCAGTATCTCTGAAGCAGAAAGTTCACCAGCTACTTATGCCAGAATTATACAACTAATTGGTTTAGAAAATCGACATGGAAAAGCTTATCTCTTATTTGAACAGCTAGTTGAGCTACTTAAAAAGTGGGAAAAACCATATAAATCTATCTCTATGGTACGTCAAGAATATACAGCTGAGAAATATCAAATTCCTCCAGAATTTACAGAAGATATACCAGGAATAACTGTTTATCAGAAATACGCAAAATACCTAGCCGATTTATAATAAAACTTTGATATCAATATCCACTTGGTTTGACTAAACTTTCAAACTTAGTTAATTCAGCGTTAAATAGTAGTTTAATTGTACCGACAGGACCATTACGATGTTTGACAATACTGACTTCGGTGATACCGCGATCGCTCGTGTCTGGATTATAGTATTCATCGCGATAAATCATCATCACTAAATCCGCATCTTGTTCAATAGAATTGTGAACTACTATATCATTAGCCACAAAATTATGATGGATAGGGACAGTTAGATCGTACACTTCAGTTTCTCCATCAGCTTCAATAGAGACAATCTTATCCCAATACAGATCACTGTCCGCTAAATCCTGAATGTCTTGAGACTTAACAACAGTAGCCAATCTAATTGCTCTTTCTCTACTGATATTTTGTTTGTAAAGACTTGTTCCACAATAATTATTACCTAGCCAGGATTGCATTTGACGATTAGTTATTTCATACTGTTGCATTGATGGAACAGCATACATTTTCCAAATATCATGGGGAATAATATCTCTGTTGGTATTGGCATAACGTTGCGCAAGATAATTAGCTATTTTTTGCAATTCTTGTGTTTTATAATCTCCAACTGTTCCAACTAATTCGATAAACTTTTCGATATCTGGTTTACCACTAATAGTAACGTTATATTGATTTTCCCCTGTCATTTTCTGAGGATGGATAGACAGTCGAGCATTAATTTCTAATCTCAGTAATAGTGATTGAACATTACGTGCTAGTTTTTCACTACTACTAGAATAATAAATAGCTGGATAGGGTTTTTTCCCTCCTAACAATTTTATACAGCCATCTGTACTCCATAAATGACGTAAGAAAATTGCGATCGCTGCTTGGGACTGTCGAAAAACTTTTTCGGGAATAAATTTTTGTTTAGATCTTAAGCCAAAAACTTCTAGACTTTCTAGCCATTTGGTAATTGGATTTTTAATATTGTGTGTTAAATGATAGCTAGCAGGTAAATAAACTTGATACCATTGACGTTCTGCTTTAATTTTAGGTACGATCACATCACCAAAAACTTCTGTTGCTATCAATACAACTAAATCCGCTAAATCCTTTTCTCTGGTGGTGTATTGGATGGCGTGACGCGGTAAAGTACAACCATCTCCGATTAAATGACCAAGTAAAGCTAATTCTTCATTGCTCATGGTTGATAATGATGAACTTGGTAAATATCGAGGTAGTGCTAAATAATCTCCTGTGGTTAATCGATCTAATCTCTTCCACCCCTTAATAGTGAGAAACTTATGATTAGCAGTTGCTTTAATAGTACGTCCCAAAGCAGTTTTTAAGCGAAGTACAGGTTTGATTCCAGTCACAAAAGTACGACTAACTAATGCTTTTTCAATTTTTTTAGTAGATTGATTTAATGTCCAGACAGTAAAGCCAGATTTTCCTACTAATTCTTTGATAGGAACTTGTGAACCAGTATCCGCCAGAGTTATTAGAGTATCACCACACAAACAACCCGATTCTCTCAAGTCTGATAACAGGGGACGTTTATTAGTTCTTTGTTCTACTCCGCGACTTAGCTGAGATAAAGCCACAATTGGCACATTTAATTCTCTAGCTAAACCTTTGAGACTCCGCGTCATTTTCGATAGTTGCTGCACACGGTTATCATTGTCTCCCCCTTCCATTAGCTGTAGATAATCAATTAAAACTAAACCCAGAGGATCTTTCTGCTGTGCTTGAAGGCGGCGCACCTGCGATCGCATTTGCATGACTGTTAAGTTCGCCGTATCATCGATATAGATCGGCAACTCTGAAAGACGACCTACCGCACTTACCAAGGATTCCATATCGCTTTGGGCAATTCTTCCCGATCGCAAACGATTACTAGCAATTTTCGATTCACTAGATAGCAATCTCTGGGTTAATTGTTCCCGCGACATCTCTAAACTAAAAATGGCGATCGGCAAATTGGCATCTCTAGCAATATTAGACGCCACACAAAGAGCAAAAGCTGTTTTCCCCATTGACGGTCTACCAGCGATAATAATCAAGTCAGAACGACTAAAACCACTAGTCATAGCATCTAAATCATAGTAACCCGAAGGAATACCAGGCAAAGCCGTCTCTTGGTGCAATTCTTCAATGGTATTAAAGGTATTGACCAAGGTATCCGCAATGGGTATTAAACCTTCTTGAGGTCTTTCTTGGGTCAGACG
>JASJDX010000188.1 GCA_030064975.1 Pleurocapsa sp. MO_192.B19 | reverse complement strand
AAGCAATCTGTCAAGCAACTGGTAGAAATCAAACTGATGTACTAAGAGAATTCGTCCGTAGTCTGAAACGAAAGATGCCTAAATCCTAGACATTATGACAAGGTTTGTCTAGTTCTGTCTAGTAAAACTAGAGTTAGACTTAAACTCTTGAATTATTCTAATATTCTATTTGTTGCAGGCTCCTTTTTCAACAGTATCGATAAGTGCATTATGCTTGATGGTTTCTCCCTCGCTGATACTGGTTTTTATACCCCAGTGACCATGTTTTGAGTTACCTGTAATGCTGGAGAAAAAAACAAAATCTTCACCACCAGAATTTTGCCAGAAGCAAAAATAATCTTTTAGCAGTTCCCCCATTCTAGGATCATTCTGTGCGGCAGTCTTGATATTAAAGGCATTATCTCCATTAAGATGTTGCCCTCCCTCATAAGCATAAAGTTTCAAATTATATTGTTTAGCTAATGCTGCGTGTTCTACAATTTTTGGTTTAACTTTTTCTTCATAAAATTCACGCATTTTGGCGAAAACTTCGTCCATAGAAGCAGGATTAAAAGTCGGACCATATTGAGTATTGATGTAAGGAGCAATTCCAATAGCATGTAGATTACAGGATTCTTGTCTACCTGTCATCGCTAAATGTTCTAAGCCTTTTTTAATGTGCCAACTGTTGGCAGCTTGCCCTGCCAGAATAGGCTTGATAAGATCTGCTCGTGGACCAAATTCTTGACGGAAAATAGCAGCAATATGGCAAAGCCTGTCAACGACTTCTTTTTGTGGCAATTGCTCACGTCCCTTCTTGGCGGTAGCTTCTGCTTTGGTCAAGCCCTCCTCTTCCATCAGCTTGGCAATAATAGAATCATGCAGGTAGCGGGTTTGAGAAAAGTTTCTGTTCCACAATTCGTTACTGTTCTCTAGATATAGATTTAGATTATCATCATATTTCTGAGCAAATAATTTTGCAGTTTGACGTATGTAGTCATCATCAGCAAGATGAGGTAAGGTGATCCAAGCATCTTTGTTGGCAACATTTGACAGTTCAATCAAATCTTCATAGGCAACACCTCGACCTGGTGCATCAGGCTTTACACGATCGCTCCATGTTTTGACAATGCTATTATTGGTCTCCATAAGATCCATATATCGCAGAATTTTAAAGGGCTTTATAAACTCTAGAAACTCTTGCGTATAAACATCTTTAGAATTTAAATCGTATCCCGACGCAACTATTTTTAAATCGTATGGTGGATTATTAGAATCTATATTTCTCATGATCAGACGTACAGGAATCAAAGAACCATCCAAACGTTTTTTATTAAATCTCTCAAAAGTTCCAGTTACAGTTCCATCAGATCCTCTTGTGGCAGAGAGCAACTTTCCCCCACCTCTAAAGGAGATATCGCCACTTCCTTTATATGAAAACTGCCACACACCAGGTTCATACTCATATCCCTCAAACGATAGTCCAGCATCTGATAAAGGGTATCCTCGATCGGATAATTTAAGCTCTAGATCTTTCTGATAAGGTTTGTCTAAATGCCCCCAGTCTCTGGCACTTTTGGCTACATTGACCCACATCTTACTTCTTGACCAGCTCACATCGCCTGAAAGATTCATGCCCAGAGGAAATTTGCCAGAAAAAGCTGTTGTTTGGGGTTCTACTGTACCTTTGGCCAGTAAATCAGTATTTTCTACCTTAGAAGTATCTTTGTTTTTTATTTCAGCAACACAACCGTATACAGCAAAAATTAGAATGCTGGGTATACTCAACAGAATAATGCTTAAAACTTGGAGGTTTTTGGTGTTTACACGCCACATAAGCTTAAAAATATCTATAAAAATTTAAAAAACAGCAATTTATCGGAATTTTTCTAATTGACCAGGCTTCGCCCTTAAGGCAGAGAGCGCAGAAGGGATAAACCTACTTCCTACTTCTTCGGTACGGATACAAGCCTCGTGTCCTTACAAGAAACTGCTCACGCCATCTGCCTTATAACTTCTGCCTTCGCCTGACTATTCCGTTATCCAGACTTATCTCACTAACTTTTTGTTTTGTTTGTTGATTTTTAGTTAGTTGAGTTGCTGTTTCGATAATTGCTGAACTGATTTAAAAAGAATGCTATTACAAATAAAATCCCAAAGATAATTTTGTGGATCTAAATCTGGTTTGCGTTGAATAAATCTTCTGATTCGCCATAGAGTAAAACTTAAAATCCAGACAGCATCAGTTAAAGCTGCATACAACCAGCCATGATTTTTGACAAAGTATCGTTGTCTCGATTCAAATAAGTATTTTGGTAAAGGTTTGTTTTTCGACTTATTTTCAGTTACCCCTGTACTTTGACCAGCAATGTGCATTACTCTGCTTTGGGGAACATACCAGCAAGACCAACCTGCTTTTTTAGCTTGTAAGCAATAGTCAGTTTCCTCATAATATAGAAAATACTCCTCATCCATCAATCCTACTGATTCAAATACCTCACGACGAATCATCATGCTAGCTCCTGGTAGCCAATCAACTTGACATGCTTTGTTGGTCATAGTGCGAGGAACAACCCAATTTGATAAAATCTTTGAAGCTATACCAAGGCGCAAACCAGAATCTAGTTCACTCAAGATTGTGGGAAAGCGGAAGGCGAACGGCCACAATTCTCCATCTTCAACTTCTAAACTACTACCAGCAATTCCTACTTCACGATGCTTCTCCATAAAATCTATTAGAGCATTCAACGCAGCAGGGCGAACCTGAGTATCTGGATTGAGCAAGTAAAAATATGATGGTGGATTGGTAGATTTTAGTGTAGGTCGAATAGCCAAATTGTTACCAAAAGCATAGCCACCATTACGGGGTGAGGAAATAAGAGATACCCACTCTCCCCAGCCTTCAGTTTCAATAGCAGTGCTGATTTTTTCTATGGAGTCATCCCCCGAAACATTATCGATAACTGCAACACTTACCCCAGATAATGATCGAACTTCACTAGCTAAAGAACGCAAACAGTTAATTGTCAGATTAGCTGTTCGATAGTTGACTATGACAATTAGTAAAAAGTTAGAATTTTCGGGTTGGATTGTACTAGACATTGCTGATAGTAGATTAAGTATTAATTGACAAAAAAAGAAAATATCTAAGGCGATAATGCTTTTATTTTGATATCATTGTTAACTCGCGATCGCCGACTTGCTCATCAGAAAAAATAGAATTGATACATGCTTGCATTTTTTCTGCCATGATTTGCACATATGGTTCCTGAAGCATACTAGAATGACCACCAGGATTGTCGAATGATTCGACCCCTTTTGTTGAACGTTTTCCCCAACCTAGTAAAGGATCTTTAGTTACATGAATTGCTGGCGTATCGTCAATTGATGGATTATCCATACCAATATTTTCTGTAGCTCGCCAAAGAGTCAATTTACCTTGGAAAATAGACGGAGTATATTCTTTTCTTGCCACTTCATAAACGCTTCTGACAGAAATATTTTGGCAGGATTGAGGCAATGCAAGACCTCGATCTAGATGATATCGGAGAAGCATAACCTTGAATTTCTGCATAATCTTCTGAATTTTCGTGTTTGTTTCATAAATTACTAGATTTTTAAACTTATTTGTCAATGTTTTGAGAAGATAGCCCAGCTGTCGATTTCCGTTAAGTTTTGATTTTTGACTGAGAGTTTGAGATAAACCACTCATACGATTTTGGAAAACATGATTGCTGGAATTTAGCTCTTCAACATCAATAGAATCAAGAATGGCAACTAACGGAACTTTTTCACCTTGAGCTTGAAGTTGACAAGCAACCTCGAATGCCACAACTCCACCCGAACACAACCCACCGACTAAGTAAGGTCCTTGAGGTTGAACTTTACGTATCTCTTTAATGTAATGATTAACCATATCGGAAATCCGAGTATGCAAAATCGGAAAGCCTTCTTGACTATAGGGTCTTAGCCCATAAACAGGTCTTCCATCAGTGAGATGATTTGCTAGATTGGAATACAATATGGTCTCACCATCAGCATCATGTATTAAAAATAAAGGAACTTTATTTAAATCACCTGCTTTGATTAACACAAGCGAATCCCAAAAATTCATCTTATTCGAAGACTGATTTGAAGACTGAAGAATTTTCGCTAGTTGCTCAATTGTCGGGGCTTGGAAAATACTAGTTAAAGGAAACTTTCTGTTAAATACCCGTTCTATTTTCCCAAACAACTGAACAGCTAGTAACGAGTGTCCACCCAGTTCAAAAAAATTATCTGTCACACTAACAGATTGAACTCCCAAAACTTCTTGCCAAATTTGAGCTAGCTTTTCTTCTACTTCATCACGAGGAGCAACAAAATTATCATTGAGATTTTGATGTTCAAGATCTGGTGCAGGTAAAGCAAGACGATTAATTTTGCCGTTAGGAGTGAGAGGAAACTTTTCTAGAAAAACAAAATGAGAAGGAATCATGTAGTGAGGTAAAGTTTGCTCTAGAAAATGTCGCAGTTCTTTAATAGTCGGTGGTGAATTATCTTCAGCAACTACATAAGCCACTAATCGCTTATCTCCAGGAATATCTTCTCTAGCCGTGACGATACAATTACTAACCGATGGGTGTGAACTAAGATTGGATTCAATTTCACCAAGTTCAATGCGAAAACCTCGGATTTTAACCTGATTGTCAATCCGCCCTAAACATTCAAGATTGCCATCTGCTAAATAGCGTCCTAAATCCCCAGTTTTGTAAAGTCGCTCCGATGGATTTCCAGGATTAATGATAAATTTTTCTGCTGTTAATTCGGGACGATTTAGATAACCACGAGCCAACTGCACTCCACCAAGATGGATTTCTCCTGCTACGCCGATAGGTACTAACTGTCCAGAAGAATTTAAGATGCGGACTTGAGTATTAGCTAGGGGATGACCAATGGGAATAGACTCAAAATCAGGTTTTACTTGATGTACGGTTGCCCAAACAGTAGCTTCTGTTGGACCATAAACATTCCACAAAGACGAACACTGCTGTAACATCATTTTGGCGAGATCATGAGCTAGTGGTTCTCCACCACAAAGCATTTTCAAAGAAGGAATTTCACTACCTCTAGCTGTTAACAACATCCTCCAGGTTGCAGGGGTAGCTTGCATCATTGTCGCCTGAGAATGAAGAATCAATTCTAATAGTTGGTTAGCATCTGAAGTAACTTGTTGATTAGCAATGACGACTTTAGCACCAACAATCAAAGGTAAAAATAACTCTAAAACCGCAATATCAAAAGAAATACTAGTAACGGCCAATAAAATATCTTGAGTTTTAATTCCAGGCTCGGTTTGCATTGATTGCAAGAAGTTAACTACCCCTTGATGTTCAATTTGTACTCCTTTTGGTTTACCCGTAGAGCCAGAAGTATAGATAATATAAGCTAAATTATTAGCTTGCACTGGGGTATTAAGATTATCTTGGGAATTTTGAGCAATATCTGTCCATTTTGTATCCAAACAAATTGTTTTACCCGAATAATCAGGAATAACATTAGCTGTATCCTCTTGAGTTAAAAGAATTGATAATTGAGAATCTTCAACCATTAAGGCGAGACGATCCCTGGGATAATTAGGATCTAAAGGTACATAAGCTCCACCTGCCTTTAAGACTCCTAATAGTGCGATTACCATCTCAGGCGATCGCTCGACCCCAATACCGACTAATACTTCGGACTTAACTCCGAGCTCTCTGAGATAACGAGCCAGTTGATTAGCCTGTTGATTGAGTTGTCGATAAGTAAGTTGTTGGTCTTCAAAAACAACAGCAACAGCATCAGGAGTTAAAGCAGCTTGAGCTTCAATTAGCTGATGGATGCAGTGACCAGAAGAATAATCTTGTTGAGTATCATTCCACTCGACCAACAGCTGATGACGTTCGGCTTCTGGGAGTAAAGGCAAGGCGGTCACAGACTTCTGTGGATGAGTCACAATCCCTTCGAGCAACAGCTGAAAATGCCCGCTCATCCGTCTAATAGTCTCGGGATCAAACAAATCACGATTATATTGCCAAAAACCAGTCAATCCCGCAGCAGTTTCCTCCATCGAGAGAGTCAAGTCAAACTGGGCAGTGAGCTGATCTACAGGGAGGGTACTCAAAGTAAGATGGGGCATTTGCTGGGTTTGACTCGTGGCGTTTTGCAAGACAAACATCACCTGAAACAGAGGATTATGACTCAAACTACGTTCTGGCTGCAGAATTTCAACCAACTTATCAAACTGAAGATCCTGATGAGCATAAGCATCGAGGGTCATTTGTTTGACCCGTTGCAACAACTCAGAGAAACTAGGATCTCCTTCGAGGTCAGTGCGTAAGACTAAAGTATTGACAAAGAAGCCAATCAAAGGCTCAATCTGACTGCGATTACGGTTAGCAATCGGCGAACCAATGGCGAGATCTTTAGTGTTACTATAACGAGACATTAAAACCGACAAACCAGCCACAAGAGTCATAAACAGCGTCGCCCCTGCTTGTTGAGTCAGATGCTGTAGCTGACGAGTTAACTCAGCAGAAAGAGTAAAACGTTCGACCCCACCGTCAAAAGTTTGTACGGCTGGACGAGGACGGTCGGTTGGTAATTCGAGCAAAGCAGGAAGAGCGGCTAATTGTTGCTGCCAATATTCCAGTTGCTGGGAGAAAGCTTCTGTTTGTAACCATTGTTGTTGCCAAGCAGCAAAGTCGGCATATTGAATTGAGAGTTCAGCTAAAGGAGATGGTTGCCCCTTAACTAAAGCCGTATAAAGAGTCGATAGCTCTTGGGTAAAGATCTCTAAAGACCAACCATCAGAAATAATGTGGTGCATCGTCACCAAAAGAACATGGGACTGAGGAGCTAACTTAACTACGGTTGTACGTATTAACGGGTCTTGGCTGAGGTCAAAGCAACGGTCTACTTCTTCGGTGGCGATGCGCTGATATTCAATTAAACGTTCCGATTTCTTCAATGGTTGTAAATCAATCACAGGTAGAGGAATGTGGCGCTTATCCTGAATTATCTGTACTGCAGTATCCTCAACCAGCTCAAAGTTAGTCCGCAAGGCTTCATGTCGGCTGACGATTTGAGCAATTGCTTGCTCTAAAGCAGTAAGATTAACTACACCAGTCAATTGTAATGCCAGAGGAATATTGTAGGCAGAGCTTTGTCCATCCATTTGAGCTAAAAACCAAAGGCGTTGTTGCGCTAAGGACAAAGGAGCTTGACCATTTCGCTTTTGGGGTAAGATCGGCTCAATACTAGTGTGTGTCTGATTCGTTTCAATCTGTGATGCTAATTCAGCGATGGTGGGTGATGCAAACAGACTGCTAAAAGATATTTCTACCCCCAAGGTTTCTCGGCTCCGAGAAATAACTTGGGTAGCCAAGAGTGAATGTCCCCCCAGTTCAAAGAAGTTATCATTGATACCTATTTGTTCGAGCTGGAGAACTTCACGCCAAATATTAGCTAACTGTTCTTCGGTAGCAGTACGGGGGGCAATCAAGGTTTCTGTTGATTCTGCTTTCAACTCCAATGCAGACAAAGCACGACGGTCTACTTTGCCATTAGGAGTAAGAGGAAACTGCTCCACCAAGACAAAATGAGAGGGAATCATGTATTGGGGCAAAGTTAGCTGGAGAAAACTGCGTAGTTCCTTGGATGTGGTCGCAGAGTTTTGAGGGGTCAAATAGGCTACTAGTTGCTTTTCTCCTAACTGGTCTTCTTTAGCTACTACTACACAACTACTGATTGCTGGATGTAGCTCTAAATTAGACTCAATTTCGCCTAACTCAATCCGCATTCCCCTCAGCTGTATTTGATGATCGTTGCGCCCCAACATTTGTAAGTTGCCCTCGAGGGTCAAGCGACCAAGATCTCCGGTGCGATAAAAACGTTCGCCATCAAGCAAAATATACTTTGCTTGAGTCAGATGGGGTAAGTTTAAATATCCTTGGGTAATACCCTCACCAGAGAAATAAATTTCACCTGTTACGCCCAAAGGTACAACTGTTTGCTGCCGATCTAAAACCCGCAGCTGAACATTGTTAAAAGCTTTACCTACTAGAGTTTGCTTTAGCTCTAAATCTTTGGTCACAAAATAAGTGCAGCCCATACAGCTAATTTCACTTGAGCCATAAATAGCGTACACTTCTGCTTTGGTAAAGAGATGATTTAAGCGGTTGAGTATCTCAGCAGGAATCATATCTCCACCAGTAGAAGCGTGCTTGACATGATCAAATCTGTCTGCACTCTGATGCTCAGCCTCGAGAAAATCGAGCAACATTTTGACAATACTGGGGCTGAGATGAAAAAAGCTCGATTTTTCTATGGCTGCTGCCAATAATTTCGGCTCCAGTAATTGCTCAAGAGTAATCAGATTAACTTGTCCACCACATACCAGGGGTAATAACAGGGTAAAGAGACTGATACTAAAGGTATATCGTGTGGCAGCTAAAAAACTATCAAGGGCGGTAAAACGATATTTTTCTTGGGCGGTAAAAATGTAGTGAATGAGATTTTTATGGGAAGATACGACCCCTTTGGGAGTACCAGTAGTCCCCGAAGTAAAGAAGATATGGGATATGCTCTCTGGAGAACAAGGATAGTTGGGATTTTTCGCAGCTTCTTGAGCTAAATTAAGAGAAGGCAGATTAATGAGGTTTAAATTCAGTTGACTATTGCTGAGCTCTGGAAAACGCTCACTAGCACAAATCATACTTGATGCGCCAACTTGTGAGACAATATTTTTGATTCTCCCCAGAGGATACTCGGTATCGATGGGAACATAAACCGCATTAATTTTGTGAATCGCCAAAATAGCGATCATTATTTCTAAACCAGGAGCAACAAATACAGCTACACAATCTTGTGGTTGGACATTTTGACCAATCAGGTAATGAGCTAACTGATTTGCTTTAGTATTAAGTTGTTCATAAGTTAGTTGTTGAGTGCCGAAAGTTACCGCCACCGACTGAGGAAACTGCGCTGCATATTGTTCAATATGACGATAAATGGGGATATCTCCATAATCACTTGTGGGAGATTGCCAGCTATCAATCTGTAATGCAATATCTTCTTTGGAGGTCAGGCTAATCTCTTCTAAACGGCTGTTGTAATTGGGCTGAAGATGTTGTAATAAAACATCAAAGTGACGCAGAAAATTAGTGAGAAAATCATGATTAAATAATGATTTATTGTAGGCAAGATAAGCCTGAGTATTGCTATTGAGTAACAAACAAATTTCATTCTCAGCTAGATAATTTTGTGTTAAACAATTGAGATACTCATCTGACATGCCATCAAGAAAACAAGCAAGGCTATAAGTAGGATTAATTTTTGGCTCAACATTAATACTACCGGCTGGAGAACTTAACTTCTGGCGGGATAATTGGTGAGCAGATTCGAGTAAATGTTGAAAACAACTTTGCTCTGTTAAATTACAAGCTAAATTTAGTTGCTCGATTTTCTGTTGAGTGATCTGATAAGTAGAAAGTTTAAATTGTTCTTGGTGAGTATATTTGTGCAATAAAATGCTCAATAGAGTTAATCCTACTGCGGGAATGTCGCCGAGAGGAAATTGCGGCAAAAATTCTAACAGACTGTGTTGTTGAGGAAATTCAACTAGAGCAAGAGTTGCTTTCTCTGGGCTGGGATTAGCTACTTGAGCTTTAGCTACTTGAGCTAGTGAGAGATTAGCATATTGTGCCATATCTACCGAAGACAGAGGGGAAAAACCTTCAGCGTTGAGAAGCAGATTCTGATTCATATCTATATCCATAAGTAGTATGTTGGGTGTAATTGATGGTGGTTGCCAAAATGTCTGATGTTACTTAAATACTTAAATAGTTAGACTCTTCTGTTCTTGTGATTCTGGCACTTGATCGTCAAACAACATGGGATGTTTGAGGTTAGTCTGGGCTGTTTGTCCTTGAGCAGTGACTCCTGGGCCAATTACACCACGACGAATTTGGTCGAGTTCAATCGATTCAAACAGAGCTTGGAAATTACCTTCGCCAAATCCTTTATTGCCTTTGCGCTCAATAAATTCAAAGAAGATCGGCCCGACAATTTCTTTGGTAAAAATTTGTAGCAAGATACCATCCCCTGGAAGCTCACCGCCATCGAGCAAAATATTTAGTTTTTTGAGGGAGGCTACATTTTCTTGGTGATGGGGAATGCGTCGATCGACTAAGTCGTAATAAGTATCAGGAGTCTGTTGGAAGACAATTCCTGCCTCCTTTATTTGACCAACCACGCTGTAGATATCACGGCAACCCAGAGCAATGTGTTGAATACCTTCGCCATTATAGAGTTTTAAAAACTCAGCAATTTGTGAAAAATCGTCCTGAGATTCGTTGAGGGGAATGCGTATTTTACCACAGGGGCTAACTAGAGCTTTGCTGCGCAGGGCTGTTTGTTTGCCTTTGATGTCAAAATAGCGAATTTCTTGGAAATTAAAGACACATTCATAAAATTTAGCCCAAGCGCTCATATTACCCTTAAATACATTGTGGGTAAGGTGATCGATATAAGTTGCTAGTGGTTGAGAAGAGGGCATTTGACCAGTAGGTTCAAAAACATCATCCCAGAATTGCTCGCCAGTCTGGCGATCGAGCAGATAGATTTTAGATCCTCCCACCCCCTCAATAGCGGGTAAACCGTAATCGGCACAAATAACAGCTTTTGCTCCACGTTTAACGGCTTCAGTTAGAGCAAAATCAGAATTTTTGACTCGAAAACTGATGCCACAAACACCCGAACCATGAACAGCTTCAAAAGCTGAAGCATCGGTCTGAGGTTGAGCATTGACCATCAATTTAATGTCACCCTGTTGAAGCAAGAAAATGTTTTGATGGCGATGACGATGAGTCACGACAAAGCCAAACTGAGTAAAAATATCAATGAGCTGTTGTGGTGATTTGGTGGCAAACTCGATAAAGTCAAAGCCATTAGTTTGTATCGGATTTCTACTTTTGAGAGCTGGATAATTGGTCATCATAATCTAAATATTTAGTATTTTTATGCGGGCAGTTATTTGGCGTTTTGACTAGCTTTAAATTTAAATTGTGAGTAGTTTGAATATTATTTTTTTCAAGATTATCGAGAATTTTGCTGTTAGTTTTACCCCAGGTAAAAGGTGTTTATTTTATGTATTTATTTTAGAATTATCAGAATAGAGTAGAAGTAATCAAGCGGTTTATCTTCAAGTTAAAATTAAATATTCCCGCAAAAATTCAACATCTATTCTGCTCTAGGGTTAGAGATTCTTATATCTTCTATTTTGTCTCATGATGAAATAATTACCAGGGTATTGGCACTATTGAGCTGGGATCTTTATCAAGAATTTATAGTCAAAGCTCTTGAGTTAATTTTAGGTAAATATTAGGTAAATAATGGTTATTAAAAGTAGAGGAATATAGACAAGCTCTTAATTATTTAATTAACTAGTTCTGACTAGGAGAGGTATTTAGGCAAAGGAGCAAGCCAAATGAGGGGGTGATAGTTAGTTTTTTAATTAAATAATATTTAGTTTAAATGGGTGAGAGCTTAGTTATAAATTGTATATTTAATTGCTCAATTCAGGTCAACTCCAATAATCTCCCAGAATGTTTTTAGTATTGAGCAGCGAAAAATTCGCGGAGTTGAACTTCAGCAAAAGTTAAGATGTTAATTGTCTTTTAAGTGTTAGGCTATGCTTTTTTAGCCAAGCACTCAGAAAGATGCTTTAAATATCCCAAACGCGATCGCGA
>JASJDX010000187.1 GCA_030064975.1 Pleurocapsa sp. MO_192.B19 | reverse complement strand
GTTCTCCTGGTTGAGACGGAAGATGATAAAAATCTGCTTGCCAGATGTTCATAAAAGATGTGCTAAAGCTTATGATTTATTTTCTGTTTTATTTTAATTGAATTTAGGTATCAAAATCTGCCTGACTGTTGATTGTCATTTTTTGATTGTCATTTTTTTGAGTAATCTGTGATTTAGCGATTGGCGTGAGCCTGTGCGCGAAGCGCAATCGCTGTTACTGCTGGATAATTTATTTTGCCGCGATCATTACGGGGTAAACTACCAATCTTAATCCAGTTTTTTGGTTGTTTATATTTTGCTAATTGAAACTGAATTTGTTGCTTAATTAAAGCTAGATTAGGCTCAGTTTCTAGAGGAACATAAATCGCCGTAACTACTTGACCCCATTGAGCGTCAGGTAAACCAATCACACAAACATCTTTAACTAGTTTAGTCGACCAAATAGCAGCTTCAACTTCTGTAGGGAAAACATTTTCTCCTCCTGTAATAATTTTGTGACTATTTCTACCAACCAGATATAAATAGCGATTTTTTTCTAAATAACCCAAATCATCAGTAGCGAAAGATTGAGATGAATTAAATAGCTGAGGATAATACCCTAAACAAAGAGAAGTAGAACTAATTTTAATCAAACCTATTTTATTGTCTGAAGAAGAATTAATTTCAGGTTCAATTATTATTTTTGCATGGGGTAAAACCTGACCACTACTATTATTACCAGCTAGAAAATCTTCGGGTTTCAGTGTCACCACTTGAGAAGCAGTTTCCGTCATTCCGTAGGTAGGAGACAAGGCAATATTATATTTCCTAGCCAGATCTAAAAGCGATCGCGATGCTGGTGCGCCACCAAGTAATACTGTCTTAAATTCCTTGATCCATGTAGGGATAGTTTCTAGTAGAAATTGTAGTTGAGTTGGGACTAAAGAAATAAAATAGTCTTGTTTATTGAAACTAATCTGGTTAGTTTTAACTACTTTATAAGGATATAAAACTAAATTTCCTTGGGTTATTAAAGAACGTATAAACTGCATTAAACCACTTACATGATATAAAGGCAAAGTACAGCATGAATCAATAGTTTGACAGTTAAAATAAGCGCAAAAACCAGCTACAGATGCTGTTAAAGTTGACCAAGTGTGCATCGCAAAACGAATTTGACCTGAAGTTCCTCCTGTGGGAATCATGATCAAAGATTGCTCAGGTAAATCGAATTTTTGAGTAATTGAATTACTGGCTGTTGTTCTAACTTTGGTAATTAAATCTTGTATCGCTGAATTGGCAAAAATTAAATCAGGTTGGACTAAACTGAATACTTGTTGCCATTCCTGTTGTTGCCAATGGCGATCGCAGAGAAATAAATCTACCTCGGCTATAACTCCTGCTAAAAAAGCAGCTAAAAATTTGATTGGATTTGGCTCAACAATTACAACTTTTAACTTTTCTTGATTCTTAGCTATTAATGGTAATAGTTGCTGTAATCTTGTTTGAGTTAGCTCGTATAATTCTTGGCTACTACGATTTGGTAGAAGTAGATGACGATTACCTGCTTCTGCATCATAATTCCACAACCAGTTTTTCTCAGTACATTTTTTTAGTTGTGTTAATAATTCAGTGTTCATTCTCTATATCCGTAATTATGACCTAGAGATATCTATTACTTTAGAGTTTAATAGTATCGATTATACTTAATTTAACTACGAAAAAATAGCGAACCAATACATATAAACACCGATAATTATCAAGGATTATATAAAGATATTTATGTGAAAAAACTAATGGCAAATTTATTTTTCTAACTGATAATTGAATTAAACATCAATTACTTAAGCTAGAACAATGTTTGAACGTGCCACTATTTTTTCTTCAATCTTTATTTTTATTTTCTTTAGTGTTATTGCTTGGAAATATTTTGCATTTGTAGAAACTAAAAATCAGGTGACTTTAGCCTCATTCATTACTCTCTCAAATTAAAGAAAATTGTCTAAAAGTGAAGTTTGCTAAAACAAACTTTTCGCCTAAATCCTTTGATTATTTAAAGTTTTTTGAAAGTGCGATGCCTTCGGCTAGCTGCGCAATCGCGTTTGCGTTTTAACCAATAAAATAAATGAAGCTTCGAGAATGATAAACTCCTTAAATCAAAAGCTAAGAGCTAAGAGCTAAGAGCTAAGAGCTAAGAGCTTTGGTTAAAATTTCACCACACTCCGAATAGACTCTCCTTTATGCATTAAATCAAAAGCATCATTAATTCGATCTAAAGGCATAGTGTGAGTAATCAAATCATCAATATTAATTTTTCCTTCCATATACCAATCAACAATTGTAGGAACATCTGTACGCCCTCTTGCGCCGCCAAAAGCACTCCCTTGCCAAACTCTTCCTGTAACTAATTGAAACGGGCGAGTACTAATTTCTTCTCCTGCACCAGCCACACCAATTACGGTAGAAACTCCCCAGCCTTTATGACAACATTCTAAAGCCTGTCGCATCACCTGCACATTACCAATACACTCAAAACTATAGTCTGCACCACCGTCAGTTAACTCCACCAGATAGGCTACGAGATCTCCATCTAGATCATTAGGATTAACAAAATCAGTCATCCCATAATGTTCTGCTAGAGAACGTTTATCGGGGTTAATATCCACGCCGATGATTTTGCTTGCGCCTACCATTTTCGCGCCCTGAATGACGTTTAAGCCAATACCACCTAAACCAAACACCACTACATTTGCTCCAGGTTCAACTTTAGCTGTATTAATTACCGCACCTAAGCCAGTGGTTACCCCACACCCAATTAGACATACTTTATCCAAAGGAGCATCATCACGAATTTTCGCCACAGCAATTTCTGGTAACACTGTATAGTTAGCGAAGGTAGATGTTCCCATATAATGATAAAGCTGCTCCCCATTAAAAGAGAAACGACTTGTACCATTGGGCATTAATCCTTTTCCTTGGGTAGCACGAATTGCCTGACAAAGATTAGTTTTCTGGCTCAAGCAATATTTACATTCTCGACATTCAGGAGTGTACAGGGGAATTACTTTATCTCCTGGTTTAACACTCTTTACCCCTTCTCCAACCTCAGCAACAATTCCCGCCCCTTCGTGTCCTAGAATAGTAGGGAACAAACCTTCGGGATCTGCACCAGAAAGAGTATAAGCATCAGTATGACAAACTCCTGTGGCTTTTATTTCTACTAAAACTTCTCCTTCTTTCGGTGCTTCTAAATGCACTGTTTCGATACTCAGAGGTTTACCTGAGCCAAAAGCCACCGCTGCTTTCACATCCATACTCATTTTCTACTCATTGTTAACTGTAGTTATGAAAATTTTAGCTTATTAAAGATGGAGTAAGTATTGCAAGTTTTTTCATAAAGTTTGCAGTGTGTAAATAAATCGCAAGTAATCAAGTAATAATTTTTTTACTGGTCAAACTAACGTCAAAATTGTCGAATTATTTAATTATATAAAAACTGATGTCAACTTTTTCTCAGTCACCAAGTAATGACCAAAATTCTCTTGAAGCAAGATTACAAATTGATTATTTGTTAGATCTTAAAGCGATAGAAAAAGATGATGTTCAAGATGTAATTAGCGGTTTGAATGTGGATGGAGTTCAATCGCCTAAATCTCTTCCAGCTCGTTATTTTTATGATACTAAAGGCTCACAGCTATTTGAAGAGATTTGCCAGTTACCAGAATATTATCCAACCCGCACCGAAGCTAGTATTCTGAAACAGTATGCAACAGAAATTGTTAATCAGACTCAGGCAATTGAGTTAATTGAATTAGGTAGCGGTAGCTCAACTAAAACTCGTTTTTTACTAGACGCTTACCAAAGTTTAGATACTACTTTATATTATACTCCTGTTGACGTTAGCAGTAGCATTTTAAAAGCAAGTGCCTACAATTTATTAGCAGATTATCCTCGTCTAAAAATACAGGGAAAAATAGCAACTTATAGTCAAGCATTACAACAGTTACAAACTTCTTTTTTGGGCAAAAGAACTATTATCTTTTTAGGTAGTAGTATTGGTAATTTTGAACCTTTAGAATGCGATCGCTTTATCGCTCAAATTACCAACTCTTTAAACCCAGGAGATTATTTTTTACTCGGTATTGACTTACAAAAACCCGTAACAATTTTAGAAGCAGCTTATAACGATACTCAAGGAATTACCGCAGCTTTTAATTTAAATATGTTGCAGCACCTCAATGAGCGTTTTCAGGGGAACTTTAATTTAGAGTTGTTTAAACATCAGGCTATATATAATCAAACCAAAAATCAAATTGAAATGTATTTGATTAGTCAGCAAACTCAATCAGTTACCTTAGAAAGTTTAGATTTAACCATTAAATTAGCTCAGCGAGAAGTAATTCTAACGGAAATATCTCGTAAATTTAATATCGAACAAATGCAGCAATATTTGGGCGATCGCAATTTAAATCTAATTCAAAGCTATACCGACTCTCAACAATGGTTTGGTTTATTACTATGTCAAAAAACTAATTTATAGATCATTGTGTCTACCTACTTGGATTTTCAATGGCGATTTATACTTGAGCAAGAGATACCATGAACTAGCGTTCACAACCCAGGGATGAAAATAGAATAATCTGCGAATTTACGTTGTTCTAGCTTCTATTTTCCAGCTAGATCTATAACAAGAGATCTATATCTATAACAAGAGATCTATAAAATTAATAAATATTGTTAGTTAGTAAAAAAATTAACCATAAATTTAGATAAATTTGCGAGAAAATTAACTGAGCACCAGATTTTTCAATAGTAGACATTAACATTAAAATAGAGATGTTTGATAGTTCTCCAATTCCCGAAATCGATGTCCAACAATTAGCTATGCGTCTGGCGGAATCGTCTCAATCCTTACAGTTAATTGATGTGAGAGAAAGGAACGAAGTAACGTTCGCCTATATTGAAGGGTTTGAAGTATTTCCCCTGAGTGAGTTTGAACAATGGTCAGAAGAAATTTTACTCCGTCTTAATCCAGAAGCGGAAACTATAGTTATATGTCATCATGGAATGCGATCGGCTCAACTTTGTCAGTGGCTTAAGATGAGAGGCTTTAATAATGTCCAGAATGTGATGGGAGGTATAGATGCTTATTCGCGGTTGGTCGATCCTACCATTAGGCGTTACTAAATATTAAACTAAAAATTAGACTAAAAAAAATTAGACTAAAATTTAGTAACTAATTTACTTTTAAAAGCCTTACTTTAAAAGCTATACTTTACCAAAAATTTTATAATTACAATCACTATCTATATACTTAATGGCACATCAACCCGAGCTGAGTGCAAGACATCAGAATATCCTTAAAGCCACTATAGAACACTATATCGCTACAGCCGAACCAGTTGGTTCTAAAACCCTGGCTCAAGAATATAATTTTAATGTCAGTTCGGCTACTATTCGTAATGCTATGGGACGTTTAGAAGAAGCAGGACTACTTTATCAACCCCACATATCTGCGGGAAGAATTCCTTCTGATTCAGGTTATCGTGCCTATGTTGACCATTTGATAATCTTCGACGACAAGATTAATAAAACGATCCAGAAATCTTTACAGCAGGAATTGCAGCTAGCTAGAGCTAGTTTTGAAGCTTTGTTACAACAAGCAGCCAAAATTCTAGCAGCCTTGAGTGGTTATATTGCTCTAATTACTTTTCCTCAAAACCTCGATAGTAATTTACTCCATCTACAGCTAGTGCCAGTGGCTTCAACCCAAGTAATGCTGATTATGGTTACCGATTCCTATCAAACCCAGTCAATTTTGATGCAATCTCCCATCCAAATTGACGAAGCAGATGAGTCTCTCATTGAGCATGAATTACAAATTTTGTCTAACTTTTTAAATCATGAGCTGAAAGGAAGTTCTTTAAGAGAAATTGCTACCCTAGATTGGTCAAAAATAGACTGTAAATTTGCTAAGTATACTGATTTTTTGAGAACATTATCAGATCAACTAAAACTTTCTTTCCAGACTAATAATTCTACACCAATAGTAATTCATGGTGTGGCCGAAGTTTTGCGTCAGCCAGAATTTTCTCAACTCCAACAGATACAAACTCTTTTATCTTTATTAGAAGAAAAACCAGAGCAACTATTACCAGTGATGTTTACTTTCCCTGGAATGAAAGATTCTTTAAAAAAGGTCAATATTAAAATTGGGACGGAAAACTCTCTTGAGCCAATGCATACCTGCACTTTGGTGTCGGCTAATTACTATCAAGATAATACCCCAGTCGGTAGTGTGGGTATTTTAGGTCCTACCAGAATGTTATATGAAAATGCGATCGCTCTGGTAGAAAATACGGCTAACTATCTTTCTAATCCTTCTAATCCTTTCCAAGTTTAGATTTAAGTACCAGATCTAAGCACCACTATCGAGTTTATCGATTACGTAACAAATTATTAGCCAAATTCCCGCACTAATAAAAATGATGAGTAATAGCCTTAAGATAAATAGCTTAATATTTGATAAATCTAGACTAAAGTTATAAATTAAGGCTGCATCTATGGCTGCTGTGAAAAAGCCTATGCCTTGCTTTAAGCTTTTATTGGACATTTTATTCACAGAGAATTTGCTCCTTTATTTCTGGGTTATGGATCTTAATTTAATTGCTCTAGAAAATAGAGTTAATCTATTAAAACCTCGATATTGTCTGATTGTCTATAAACTTAGATCCAACCAGAAATAATTTTCAGCAAAATACCCAAATTGTACGTAATTCTACTTGATTATTAGCCAGCGGTATTTTGGCTTTTTAAAGCAGCATTACTATTCTGTGCAATATCACTACGAATTAATGCATTTTTTATCGCCTCATTAATTATCTCAGCACTCGATCTTTCACTATAGCCACCGATAACATTGCCAGTTTCAAGTTCACTTAACTCTTTAAGCTCAGAATCGCTTACTTTAAGCTCACTAATTTTAATTTTAGACATAATTTATCAAGTAAATTTATCAAGTAAATTTACTATTATATTACGATGACAAAGTAATTTTTTAAAATATATAAATAGAGGTTAAAATTTTAATTGTGTTTGACTAGGCTGATTGGTTTCATAGCCCAAATGCTGACAGGCTTTTTCTGTGACCATTCTACCGCGATGGGTACGACTAAGATAGCCAATTTGTAATAAATATGGCTCATAAACCTCTTCAATAGTTTTACGGTCTTCTCCGGTGGCGGCGGCGATCGCTTCTAAACCAACGGGACCCCCATTGAACTGTTGAATAATGGTATTTAACACCAAACGATCTGTCCAATCTAAACCCTGAGCATCTACATCAAAAAGTTCCATAGCGATCGCTGCTAATTCTTCGGTAATAGTTGCCGCTTTTTGCACTTCCACATAATCTCGAACTCGCCTTAACAAACGATTAGCAATACGAGGTGTTCCACGGGAACGACGGGCAATTTCAGTTGCACCTTCTTCGGTGATCGGGGTCTTAATAATTTCCGCAGTACGTTTGACAATTAAGGTCAATTCATCTAGTTCATAAAAACGTAGTCGCTGAATAATGCCAAAGCGATCGCGCAATGGTGAAGAAAGAGAACCAGCTTTGGTAGTTGCTCCTACCAAAGTAAAAGAAGGCAAAGGAATACTACGGGTTTTAGCCGTCTGACCTTTCCCTATGGTTACATCTAGACGAAAATCCTCCATCGCTGGATAAAGTAATTCTTCCGTCATGCGATTTAAACGATGAATTTCATCAATGAACAAAATATCCCCTGGTTTAAGATTAACTAGTAGTCCTGTGATATCTCTAGGGCGTTCTAAGGCTGGTGCAGAAGTGATTTTACAGTTAACCCCCATTTCTGCTGCTAAGATTAAGGACATAGTAGTTTTACCCAAGCCAGGAGGTCCATAAAGCAATAGATGATCTAAAGGATCTTGTCTACCTTTGGCTGCGGCGATCGCAATATTGAGAATTCCTTTTAAATCTTTTTGTCCGATATAGTCTGCTAGTCGCTGGGGACGGATTTTATCCTCATTATGTTCTGTTTCCTCTGTGTTTGCTTGAGCAGACATCAAGTCAAGTTCCCGATCTCGCTTCCTGGTTTTTATGGGTTGATGACGGGAAATACTGGGGTCTTTTGAGCTTACATTGTCCCCAGAAGCTGAGGATAAATCCCCTTGTGGGATTCCACGCCCATGTTGAGGAGTCGGATTTTGTGAGTCTGACGATCTTTTAATTGCCATTGCAGCTATTAGTTGGCTATTGTTATCGGTTTCTCGGCTTTGATTGTACTGTTATTGTTACCGATTTTGTTCCATAACGTCCTCTGGCGAGCAATATGGGGATTGTTAAATTGGTTGTTTGATGAAAATATTCCTCCTAGTACTAAACTAATTTCAAGCTCAAAATTTTTTAGGAGTAAAATTTTTTATGCGTCTGACTGTCCCCATGACCATGATGGAGTTCTTTCGTAAAAGCGAAGGTAAATGGTACACCGAGAGAAGCGTTCATCACTTTGATGTAGTGGCTGATGAATCGGGAGTGTCAAATTTAATTGTTAAGGTTGTTGAACCTGATGATCCTAAAGTTAAGGAAGCTTGTAAATTACAGGGAATTGATCCAGCAAAAGCCAAAGGAGGCGGTAGCTTTAGTTGGCAAGATAACTTAGAAGAAAAAGAACCTAATCCTAACTATGCCGCTGTGTTAATTGATGTCCCCGATGACGAAACGGGGCGTAGTGGCAAACTTATTCGTGATAAAGGTTATGTTGATGGTCTACCTGTAATTAGCCGCTATTGGTTTGGCGAAGACGGTATTTTAACTATTAATACTGACTACGATAACAACCAGGGAGTGCGACTCGTTTAGTGCAAGCGTACTACTTTTGGTACATAAACACTAGCATGGTATGACTAAATGTTAAGTTTTTAGTAAATCTTAACAGGTCAAATTAAACGTTCAACGTTTCACGAACCATGACAACTAAATATTCCGTATAGGTGAGATGTTCTTATAACAAAGTCGCTAAATATTAACAAAAGCATAATCATCAAGCCCTATCTCTCAGGTGTTGGAGATGAAAGCATAACCCCTGCGGTAGAGAATGGTCATCAATCCGCAACGCGGGGTTAAATGGGGCAATGGCTGGTAGTCTGAACTGGTTATCCCCTAGCAAGAATTCCATGGATAGAGCGTTCGCTCGAAGTACCGCAACCATCGTTATGTTAAAACGGCTAAATCAGTACTGACAAGCCGTAGCCAAAAGGCAAAATCGCAAATAGTTAATCATAACTTCCCTGGTTATGATTCGACACCAACTGCGATCGCTGGAGAGGTAAATGTCATTAAGCATCGTGACTTTGAAACAGCCAAATTAGTTCTGACAGGCTGTAGCTAAAAATAGCAAACCTACAAAGTTACCCGACATATGAGTTCGTATCGGGTCAATACCAACTGTAGGCGGTGTATAGACACATCCTAAAGATTCATACCAACGGAATATTTGGAACGAGAAAACCCTCCTATAACTCTCGGCAAAAGTCGTACTTGCTGAGTAATCAACCAAGATGCAACATCTCCCAAACATAGGAGGTTATAGGAGGAGTAGGATTCGGCAAGAAGCTAATGCCCTAACTCGGAAAACGAGTAATGCTGGTGACAGATGGCGTAATGCCAGGGATATGCCCACGTGCCGACTGTAATTAGGACGGTAAAAGAACAAGTAAGAGTATATATGGCTAATACAGATTCAATAAAAAAGAATACTGTGGCATGGAACAAGATAAATTGGCGTAAAGTCGAATTATCTGTTTATAAGCTCCAAAAGCGCATTTACCAAGCCAGCAAAACTGACAATGTACGAAAGTTACGAAGGTTACAAAAAACCCTATTAAACTCATACAATGCCAAACTAATAGCGGTCAGAAAGGTAAGCCAGGACAATCAAGGCAAGAAAACAGCAGGAGTAGATGGCATTAAATCGCTAACTCCAAAGCAAAGGTTTGCTTTAGCCAAAAATCTAAAGCTGGAGGAAAAATCCAAATCCGTCCGTAGGGTATGGATACCAAAAGCAAATGGTAAGAGGCGACCTCTTGGTATACCAACAATTAAAGACAGAGCCAAACAAGCCCTGGTCAAGGCAGCACTAGAACCAGAATGGGAAGCCCGTTTTGAAGAAAATTCACATGGGTTTAGACCAGGAAGAAGCTGCCACGATGCTATTGAAAGCATCTTCAACCAAATCAGATTCCAATCTAAATTTGTTTTAGATGCCGATATTAGTAAATGTTTTGACCGCATAAACCACGCCAAACTTCTAGATAAGGTTGAAACCTTTCCTAAAGCAAGGAAACAAATAAGGGCATGGCTTAAAGCAGGGGTACTAGACGAAGGAAAAACTATATTTCCAACCGAAGGAAGCCCGCAAGGTGGGGTTATAAGCCCACTACTAGCCAACATTGCCCTACACGGAATGGAATTAAGAGTAAAAGAATATGCTGCCACCTGGAAGGGAACGAAAAAAAACAATATGTTTTCTATTTCCCTAATCAGATACGCAGATGATTTTGTAATACTCCATAAAGACCTGAACGTAATTAAAACTTGCAAAGGAATTATAGAAGAATGGCTCAAAGATATCGGATTAGAACTTAACCAAGAAAAAACCAAAATATCCCATACCCTTCAAGAACATGAAGGAGACAAACCAGGGTTCGATTTCTTAGGGTTCAACATCCGACAGTATCCAGTTGGTAAATACCAATCTGGGAAAAACACCCATGGCAAGACACTTGGGTTTAAAACGATTATCAAACCATCAAAGGAAAAAGTTAACGAACATTACCGTAAACTGGCTGAAATAGTAGATAAGTACAAAGCTGCCCAACAGCACGTACTAATCTCCAAATTAGCTCCCGTTATCAAGGGATGGTGTAATTACTACAAAACGGTATGCAGTAAAAAAACTTACTCCAATGTTCGCCACTTATTATTCTGGAAACTACTAAGATGGGGATTTCGCAGACATCCTAAGAAGAGTAAGAGCTGGACAATCGACAAATACTGGCTATCAGTAGGAACAAATAATTGGACATTCGGGTGTAAAAAGAAAGGAACTAAATTCCTTCTCCCTAAACACTCAGAAACCAAAATTGTTCGACATACTAAAGTCAGAGGAAACTCTAGCCCGTATGACGGTAACTCAACCTATTGGGGAACAAGAATGGGTAAACATCCAGAACTTAAACCTTCAGTAGCCAGATTGCTAAAAATACAAAAAGGGAAATGTAATCATTGTGGACTTACTTTCAAACCTGGAGATAGTATCGAACGCGACCATATAATTGCCCTCCAAGCAGGGGGCAATAACACATACGATAATCTTCAGGCATTACACAAACATTGTCATGATGTTAAGACTAAAACGGATTTGAAAGCTATCAAACGTCATAAAATCCGCAAAGAATGGAACAAAGTCTACAAAACAATCCAAAGACAATTCGACAACTCGAACTGGATTTGGGATAAAGACCTACCCACCTTAGTCTGAGTGGTACACATAACAAGTGCCTAATTAGAGAGAAGCCGTATGAAGCGAAAGTTTCACGTACGGTTTTGAAGACGAGTCGCCTTGGTGACAAGGTGGCTTAGTTTAACTATTTGGTGAGTGGCGAAAACAGTAAACAAGCAGCGATTAAAGCCAGAGAAATTGCTCAAGCAGCAGGAAACAAAGTTGCATTTACTCTAGCTGATTTAAACATGGTGAAATTTTTTAA
>JASJDX010000181.1 GCA_030064975.1 Pleurocapsa sp. MO_192.B19 | reverse complement strand
CAATTTTTAACTGCTGTTCCTTTTGTTCCCTGCGGGTAGTAAATTTTTGGGGGATGAATGAGCTTAAAACGCCGCCCCCAGGCAGTAAGTTTACCAGCGTTTTTACCCCCTGTTGGGCGTATTTGTTGCCAATTACTTTATCAATTGGCTGCCTAACTACAGTATCTAGATTTAGATAATCGCTGCCCAAGCCTTGAGCTAATAAATCGCCCAACTGGTTATCGGGGAGTTTAAAGCCTTCGGCTAACTGTAATCTGGTATTTCCCAGCTCTTCAGTCGCCCCTTTTGCCTCCTCTATCGCCAGACGATAGGCTTTTAGCCCCCGCGTTATCTCGGCGATGTCTTTATTTATTTCGGGGAAATAGCGGCTGGTAAATATTTTAAGTACGTTCTCCCAAGCCGCCCAGGCAGCAGCAAGGAGGGCTACTTCTGCGGCAAATATTGCCATCGCTCCTTTCATCGTCCACAGTAGCTTAATTAGCCCCAGCAATAATTTTTGCACCGACTGACCTAAAATTTGTAACCGCAGGAGATTGGCAAATAAAGCGATAAAAAAGCCGTTTACCAATGGTTTGAGGCGATCTACTAGGGCGGCGAGTTTAGCAAAAAAGCCAGCCAGGAAATTATTGCCAAACTTTTGTAAGGGCAGTAGTGCATTGCCCACGCTCTCGCGGAAACGTTGAATGGAATTATCCACCCGCTGGGCTGCTGCTGCCCCTGTATCTAGTTCCCCACTGATATCATTTTTCGCTCTTAAGACTGCCGCCACCTTGGGTAGGGCTTCTGTGGCTCTAATCTCCCGATTCTCGATCATCTTGTTCAATTGGGGGCGCGATACGCCGTAAGCTTCAGCCAAGCTTTGCTCGAAATCTCCCAGGCGTTCCCCAATCTCCTGTCTGACTTCTTCTTGAGATAAAATTCCCTTACCGATCATCGAGCGCACGGAGCGGAATAATTGCTGTTCGTCGGCTTGGGACAGGGCATTGCTCTTGGCAGTAGCGGCAAAAGCGGTGTAGATATTTTCTGTCTGAAACCCTTCTAAGGAGGTGTCCCTAGTCGCCCGTAAGATCTGGGTGAAATTTTCTTTAGCATCGGTCAGGTTGCGATTTAACCTGGCAGCTTCCTTGGTGATGAACTCTAAGTTTTTCGCCCCCGCCCTGGCACTGCCCGACATATCGACGATGCGCTTATCTAAAGCCTCAACGGCGATCGCCGCATTAATAGCTTCTTCGGGTAAGTTGCGAAAACCTGCGATCAATTTACCCAAGCCCATGGCATCGAGGGCGACTTTTAAGAGTTTAAACGTGAGGACTAGCCTAACTACTTTCCCCGCTAGAAGCCCAATATTGTTAATTGTGCCATCGAAGCCTTCATTTTGACTGGCATCAAACAATAAAGAACCGAGCTTTTTAATTAACCCCGCCCCCCCAGTATCAATCAAAGAAGCGATATTATTGGGTTCAAAAGCTGAAGCTAATTCTTGCTGTATTCCTTGGGCAGCTTCTCCTACTACTTCCCTGCCCCGCGCTTCTAAATCATTTGCCCCCATACCCTCGGCTATTTGTTCTACTACTTCTCTACCCCGCTGTTCTAGACTATCTGGGCTTAGACTATCTTCTGTATTTACCCCTGCGGCGACCTCTTCTACTATTTCTTGACCTTGCTGTTTTAAATTCTCGCCCCTTAGCCCCAAGCGAAAACCTTTGACAAACCAACGCCCTAACCTTTTAGCTAGTTTTGAAGGTGATTGAATTTCCCCCGCATTTCTAATCCCTTGTTCTGTAGCCTCAATTAATTCTTCTCCCGCATCGGTTGCCGCTGCCAAACGATCTAAAATTCCAAAAATAAACCCTTCGGCAACATCCGAACCATCCTGTTCAAAAGCGATAAATTCATCGGCGGCAATTTCAGGCAGTCCTTGCTCGATTCTCCCGTTGGCATTTGAACCTGTAATTATTTCTGATTCGACACTAGAAGCGTAGCGAGTGTAGTTGCCAAAATCGGTTTTTACTTTGGGGTCTAAATTTTCAAAGTCGGCTACTTCTGCATAGAGTTTTTTGATCGTCTTGGAGAGAATCAATAAGCTTTCTCCACTAGAAGCGGCTACTTCTAATTGCCCTTGATTAATGGCATTGCGATAAGCTTGGGCTTTTTTATTAAAATTGGTGCGAATTTTTTTTAAATAAGCAGCTTGACCTTGTTTATCTAAACTGGAAAAATCACGAGCTATCAACTGGGCGGTAATACCGCTATTCTCATCGGCTGATTGGGCGATATTTTGTAAATATTGCTCGTAAGCATCAGCGAGATTTTGCGCTTTGGCAATTAGTACTTCAGTTTCATCTTCGGCAAAATTTTCTAGGGGAACTTTTATAGGATCGACTATGACTCCTGCATCTTCTAATTCAACAGCGGCAAATTCCCGTTCATCATCAAAAAATTGACCGCCCCCAATAGAGCGAGAATGTTTAGCCAAAGCATGAATGCTTTTTAAGACATTGATATAACGCTCTCTTAATTGATTTAACTTTTCTAATTTTTGAGTGGAAGTTAAATCTTTACTGTCGCCAATAGCATCCATCTCATCGTTTAAGGCGGCTCGGTCTTTGTGGAGAGAATTTATCGTAGAGTGATTTTGCACCAGCTCTTTACTATCTGGGATGTGACCGTAAAGAAAATCTTGTACTTCTTGGCTGTTAGCCACGTATTCATCTAAGTCATGAGTATTGATGCCTTGGATATTTTGAATTCTAGTCATCAACTCAGGAAAAATATCAAAGCCCAAAATGCTTTTAACTTGGTTGTTTAATTCCTTGAGCTTGTTTGCCATCATGATCGGGTCGCCTTCTCCCATGACTTTTTGGAAATCACGGTTTTTAATCCCCCCTGGCAATTGGGGAGTAGCTAACCCCATAACCTCAACGCGGCTCATATCTGCCCCCTGAGATTGCAGCAGTTCCATCACATCCTCTGCTACGTATCCACCCCCAGAATAGCCAGCTATTTTGACTTTCAAATTAGGATCTTTGGCTAGTAGATCCATTGTTTGAGCGGTAATTTCTGTAGCATCGGGGTTGTAGCCAAGCTTATGCACCTCGCCAAACATATCTAAGATTTTGGGAATGCTTTTTTGCGGGTCGGGGTTGCGGATATCCTCTTTGTCCAAAACGTCAGTAAAGGGATTTCTCACCCCGACATACTGGGTTTTGTCATCTTCTACCAATTGATTTAACTGTTTGGCAAATTTAGCACCACTGCGACCTTTTGCCCCACTAAATCCCCCTGCTACTAAAACAGCGGTTTGTGTCCCTTCTTTTAATTTAATTTGGCGAAAATCTTTGTCTCTTAATTTACGGTCTACCTCTTTACCGCCGCGATCGCGCAATCTGCCCCTACGAGTTTTAGCAACCAAACGATCGGGGGCAACAGAAAGTTCTTCTCCTATATCATCTAGATTCTGATACATTCTAGAGATATAGGTGACATACAAAGCCTCTAATTCAATTAATTTCCCGTCAAAGGGACTTTGCTTTTTACGCATTTGTTTGACTTTTTCAGGGTCTAAACTCTCCCCCAACACTTCTTCTAAAAATCGATCGCTTTCTAGATAGTCCACCATAAAGTGATCTTTGACCCCAGATACCTCTTTTTCTGTAGTAGTAGCTGCGCCCACATACTCTAAAGCCTGTTCTAAAGGTTTAATCCTAAAATCCCCGTCGCCAATAATTTTATCGACGTTGGGATTTTCTAGGTTCCCCGCCATTCTTGGCGTACCCACAGCTTTAGTTTTAACCTTATCTCCCATTCCCAATAAAGACAAAATTTCTTGGGCTTCTTCGACGACAAAACCCCCCGCAGAATGCCCCAATAGTTCTACTTCTACCTCGGGGTTCTCTGTCAGGGTATTGACCACTTTTGCCGCCAGTTTGACCGCATCGGGATTAAACCCTTTTAAATTAATCTTGGCTAAATTAGCCAGGGCAGAAACTCCCCACAGCACGGGATTTCTATCTGAGGGGGCAAGCACATCTGTAAATTCGTTTTTGACCCCAATCACTTGGGTTTGCTCGTTAACGTAGGGTTTGATTTGTTCGGCTAAATATTCGCTTCTTGCCCCTTTTTCCCCTGCAAAACCTGAAACGGTATAGATGACTTTGTTTTTGCCTGTTAAATCTGGAGCTTGAGCATCAGGTGCGCTTTTAGCGTTTTCCATCTTACGCAGAGCTTCACTTTTAATCGATGCTTTGCGAAATCCTCTTAAATAAGTAGTGGGAAAAGAGGTGACGCTACGGGCAAGATCTTTAAGGAAAGTATCAAATTTTTTAGCTACCTCGTCGAACTTGCCATCTTGAATAGTCCCAATTAAATCGTTATAACTATCTCCTGCTTTGTCAGCTTCTTTTTTAAAACGCTGCGCCCCTTCGGTGGCAGTATAGCTAATGGCTTTCCCCGTGACTGTTCCTTTACGCTCAAAAGAAATATCGAGATCTTGGTCTAAAACCTCATTTAAACCGTTAGCAAAACGATTTCCAAAATTTGAACCAATCCCCTCAAAAAAGCTGTATTGGATTGTGCGTATTGGCATTAACACTTGAGAAACAATTGAGGACAAAGAATCTGTCTCTTTTTCTGGGGAAAAAGAGACAGATTCTTTGTTTAAATTTTTATCTCGCTGATTAAAACCAAAATTTTTATTTTGCTTTACTTTTCCTAAAGATCTGGCTACAGCAAAGCCTATTTTATTAATAGTTTCGCTGCCTAATTCTACAGTTTCGCGATACTCTTTACGCCCTGTAAGTTTGCGTAAAATATTATCAAAGTTACTAAATGCGCGAGTGCCAGCCTCATTCCCAATCCCTTCGTAAAAGCCATTTGCTACTCGGTTAACAACAGGGCGACCATAGATAGTTGCTGCTTTTTGATACTGTCTTGCTCTTATTGCTTCAAGAGTACGTTGATAAGTATCAAAAAAATCATCAGATGAACTTGTTTTTTGTGGTTGAACTTTTGCCGAACCAATTTCGCTTTGAGGTTTAGAGTTAGTTTGTTTGCTAATTTTTAGAGTTTTTGCCGCAACCTTTTTATTCTCAGATAAAGATTGATTCAACTCTTGACGCAGATTTTTTAAAGCTGCTTTAGCCTCATCGATTCCTGCTACTTGGAATTTTACGCCTAAAGTTTTCAACTCAATAACTCCTTAACTTTACTGGCGATCGCTTTTCCGTCTGCTTGGGAGGCGATCGCCAAATCACCAATTAACATCGCCCTGCGCTCCCGCTCTAGCTCGGCAGCATACTTAGAAAAAATCCTAATCTGCGCCAAAGTATACTCGGAAATCTCCGAATAACTATGACCAGCAGCAATTAAGCGGCTAAGGATTTTGCCCCAGCCTTCGCCTTGGGCTTGGGCGCGGCTTCTTCGGGGTTGGTTATCGCCTGAAGGTTCATCGCCTCTGCGTTCTGGGCGAAAAAATCCATATTCAACCCTATGCTGCTCCCTAAAAGCACCAAACATTCCCCCCAAGTAAAGTCATCGAGATCGACTTCAACGGGGGTTCTTTCCGTTGAATTTTCCAGCTCGACGATCTTGGTGGCTTTATAAATAGAAAAATAAATAATGGTTTTAACATCTTCACTCATTCCCTCGGCGTTACGTCTAAAAATCGCCTTGGCAATCTCCAGATCTGGCTTAAAAGTCTCTTCTAAAGTCAGCAGGGCTTCCGCTCTAAGTTCGGCATCTTTATAGGTGTCTAAAATCGCTCTGCGGCGGTTGACGTAATCGGTATTGACCGAGGTGTAGGAATCAAAATACTTATTAATCAAAGCGATCGCCACGGCAAAATGCTTTTGTTTAAACGGGCGGAGAATAACTTCAATCTTTTCCGTTTCTGTAATAGTTAAACAGACTTTCTTGGTGGGAACAGATACCTGCGCCAACTCGCCTGTAGAATCTTTTTTGCTTTCAATCATTGCCGATTACCTCTAAATTATTTTCTTGAGCAATCCGTTCAGCACTTTCAAAAAACTGAATCTTTTGTTTCCTGTCTACTCCCCTTTGCAGTTTGTAGATCGCTTTAACGTCACCTTGGGGGGTGCGATAGAGCAGTACCGAACCGTCAGCCACTTTGACAAAGCGTAAGCGATTGCCATATCTGCGTTTGATGTCGCTCCAGTTAAACCCCTTACCAATTCTTTTAAAACCCAGCTTTGCTCCATCAGGCAGCAAGATCCACAAGTTGGGGTTGCCCTCAATGGTGGTATCTTGGGCAAAAGAGGATAGCAGGGGATTTAGACGTACATAGGAAGCAGTTTCAAAGTGGTAAATTTTTACTCCTTTGGCAAACGCCGTGGTAGGGTTACTAAAGTTTCGGCGTATCTGTCGTAATACGTCCTCTTGTAGTTGCTCAGCGAGAGAAGAAGCGATCGCCTGACAGGAAGCGGCGATCGCCTTAATTTCAGCGTCAAAGAAACGGTCAACTTCGGACATTAGCAGTCAGCCCCAGCATCGGCGGCGGTGAGCTGACGGACGGCAAAATAACGACCTAATTTGCCGCTAACAGGTTGACAACTATCAAACAGACAATGACCAGATTGCTTATACTCAGCAAAATCGTCATCATTAATAATCGGTACATCATCGGCGGGGGCGAATCTAACTTTAAAACAGTCAATAATTACGGGGTTGTTGTTTTCGGCGGTGTTTAAACCGTTAAAGCGCAACCAGTATTCGACATTGGGTTTACTAAAGGCTGATACCACCTCACTATCGCCCGTCTCATAGTTAGCTTCTACGTCCTGCCCTTCGGTGATTGCGCCGCTGCCTAAAATTAGAATCGTGCCAGCAGCCAGGTCAATCACTTCATAATCTGTCCCCGCCACATAGGTAGTATTGCCGCCCGCATCGGTTAAGGAGGTGAAAGTTTGGACGTTGATATTGTCTAGGATTAAATACTTACCGAGATAAGCCTTATGAGCTTCAGCGGTAATTGTCGCTGCCGCGTCGGTGGTGACTGTGCCAAAAACTCTGCGAGCCATGTTTTGAGAACCCGCATCGTCGGTTGTAAAAGTCATCTCAACTTTTAAAGCCCGCTCGATCACCTTATCCACGGAATTATTGCCCGTTTGGCTTTCAGTATGTTCGATCTTTTCGGTTTGGGGGTTGAGCATCAACTCAGAGACGTTGCCGATAAACTCTAGCCCCGCTGGTTTACCGCTAATTCTTGTCCCCAGAAAAACCTGACCCTGACCGCGATAAAGTCTTGTATTATCTCTTACCTGTGCCATAACTTTTAAGTAATGAGTAATAAGTAATAAGTAATAAGTAAAGAACCATCCCTTACTTGCTACTTGCTACTTGCTACTTGCTACTTCCTCTTTAAAATTGGTACTTCACATCAATATTCAGCTCGACTTGAGCGGCGGTTTTTCCCTTGGTTTCGATCCATTTGTGTGCCTCGACTAAAGTCACAATTGAACCGCACACCTTTAATTGGGACACCGCTTTGATCAAGTCAGCTAAAGCTATAGTTCCCAAAACATCAGCGCGAGCATTCGCCGATTCAAGGACAACGGCGATAATTTCAATTTTTAAAGTGGCAGTATATTTATTCTTTTTTTGGTATTTTTCCTTGCCATCGCGCCAAATTAGATAGTTGCGATCGTATTGAGTCGGCACATCCCGCCAAGATTCCACCCGCTCAAAATCTGTGGCGTAACCATTGGCTGTTGAAATGTTTCTTAAGATGGCTTCTAATTCTTCAACTATTTTTGCTCTAGTCAATAATCACCACTCCAATTGATAAATACTGCACCAACACATCGCGGGGTTTATTACCCGTAGCTTCATTGACCACATCCAGCCAAGCCGCCTCATCTGTGACGATCGCATTTCTAAATTTAGGCGAGCCGCCGTCTTTGTAGAGTCCGATTTGAGATTGGTATTTTTCGTAAAGAGCTAAAATCTTGGCTTTAAAACCATATTGAGTCCCAATATCAATCAGCTCTTCAATGACTCGCCCCCGTCGCTTTTGTTGGAACACTTTGGGGTTACGGATAGGTTCTACATATTCTTTAGCTTCGCTCCAGCTCCCGTCGTTTAACTTCCAACTAATCCGCTTGATCTGTTTGAGGGGAGTATTTCCCCCTTCGTCGTATACTGTCTGCCAAGCGACACTGGCTACGGGGCTGAGGTATTCAAAACTATCATAGTCATAGTCTTCGTGGTAGATGACGAACTTTTTTAAGCCGTAGGCAATAACTTCTTTTTTCTTTAAATCCAAAAAATCCAAATTGATATATTCTGGCAACAGACACAGATCGACTGGATGGTTGCCAGGGCTAACGTGATTCCAAACTAGTGCTTGTGCCATTAGAAAAAATAAAAACCTAAAATTAAAAACCCTGTTCTAGAAGCAATGAAAAACGGCATGATTTCGGCGGCATCTGCTGTAAAACTACTAGCAATTTGTCCAGTAGCCAGCAATGTACTAGTATCGTACCAATCGCTTAGGGTGGCGTTTTGGGGCAGGGAATACAAATAGTAGTTATAGCCAGCTTCCCCGTTATGCTCCAAGACAAACTTGACCAAAGTATTTGCGGGAATAGTTGCAGTGGCGGATTGAGTAGTCCCTTGTCCTGGCGTGCCTGTATTGCCGTAAAACCTGCCAAAAGAGGTACTCCTAGTAAAATAGCCCAGGATTTCCGCTTGAGTATATTGGGCGTTAGAATTTTCGTTTAACTCGTTGCTGCCAATACCGATCATCCCTTGATCGGGCTTGATGATAAAAGCCAAGTTTCTTTTTTCGCTTCTGTCCCAAACCCAACTATCGTTTTCGCCGACAAATTTAACCCAAGCTCCCCAAGTACTAATACTGCCTTTGCTAACGGATAAACCATCGTTAGTCCTCGACCAAGCTAGACCGAATCGCGTTCTGATGGCAGAATTATTAAAAGTACTGCCCCCCAATCTAAAATCTACCGTCCCCGCAGCAAAATCAAATATTTCCAGAGCATCTTCTACTACTGTTTCTTGTCCGTTATTAACGGTAAGGTCGCTCAAGCCCAAGGTCGAACCAACAGTCAGGTCTACTTTGATAAGGTTGTCCGAGATGAATTCAAGCCCCGTAACCGTGCAACCCTCGACCTCGACGGTCATATCGGGGGCAAAAAAACTCCCTTCAACCTCTAAAGTCAAATTTGAATTTAGGGCAACTTTTAGAGGGCTAATTTTACTGGTACTGGGGGCGGGATAACAGCATTCGCTGTTCCCCCCGCCCCCTTCCGATTGATCGGGAATAGGTGGATCTTCAATCCCTTCTAACTTGTGTTTATGCAGTTGGAATTCTTCGGGGGATAGATCGACTTGCTCGCCACCTAAGAAAGTACCGCTAGGAAGGACAATAGTAAATTCAGGGCGGATAGTATAGATCGCCATCAAGCAAAACTCCTTTTCAAGATCAAGTCGGTTATCCTGCCGTCGTCACGGGGGTCGATGCCGACGATTTCGTATGTTTTCCCCCCAATCTCGATGCGATCGCCATGAGCAAGATCGACGGCATCAGCGGTTTTAACTAAAAATTCAATCCGTCTTCCTTCACTGGGGGTAGTCATATCAAACATGGGGCTAGATTCCTCATCGAATATCCCCGACAGTTCGGCAATGGTTGAGCCACTGTCTAAGACAGTGGCAACTTGGCTAAACTCCCCCGCCAAGAAAATAGTTAAATCTTCGTTGTCTGTAAAAAACCCCATTACTCGTCAACTGTATCTGTAGGGGCTGGTTTTCCAGGTTGCTTTTGCCGCCACTCTTCAAATTCAAAGGGGAAAGCACAATCTAAGATAGTTTGGGGAGCGTCACTTTTAGTTACCCCATCCTTATGCGCCGCCGCTTGCTCTGGGGTAAGTCTAATCAAACTATTGGGGGCAACCTTTTTACCCCGATGGATAACTTGACTTTCTTCGCGAGTTAAATACCAATCTTTCATTACTTGCTACTTGCTACTTGCTACTTGCTACTTTTTTACTGGGTTTATTGCGCTCTTGGTACTGCCCCTCGGTTTCGACTTGGTGGGCGTGACGTTGGTATTCAACCTCGCTCAACTCCAAATATTCCCCACCGACATAGATTTTATTTTCACTTAGGGGAACGACCAACCCAGTACGGACACGATATGCTTTTTTTTCCATTACTTTTTACTTTTTACTTTTTACTTTGTACGGGCGAACGGTTGTTCGCCCCTACGCTGCATCACTAAAAGGTGTAGATACATCAGTCGCTACGGAAAAAGCCTTTTCTTGAGTCACTTGAATATCACAGGTATGAATAATTCGCACTCTCACTCCCCCTGCTAAAAACTTATGGTAGGGGTCGGCTGCCAGCTCATAAGTACCCCACTCTGCACACATCAAACGGGAAAAATCACCAAAGATCAAAGCGTTTAAATTTGTGCCTGTCCCTTTAACTAAGTTCCCTGGAATTTGATTAGATACCCCCGCGCGATAACCGTTAACGTAACCTTCGTTTGAGCCGACCATGGCGTTTTGCCACAAAGTCTCCCCAGTAGTCCCTGCAAACTTTTGACGGGATTTCAACTCACCCCTCATCCGCGCGTTCATCACCCAGCCCATAGTCCGCTCGTCAGCGTTAGCTGTGGCGATCGCAGTTTCAAACTGGACTAGTTTTTCCCAGTTAGGTTCAGCCCCATTCGCCCCAAAGATAATCGGGTTAACGCCGCCTGTATTTAAAATCCCCAAAGGTTCGTCGTTTGTCCCCGTGCCGTCGATGGCTGCCTTGTCCATGCCCAAAGCTAAAGCGATCGCCAATTCGCGACGGATAAAGTTATCCATGCCGATACTGGAATGCAAAAGCATGGAGCGGGTGACATACATGTATGCCCCGACGTTTTTCGGTCTGAACTTAACCAAGCCAAACTGAGCATCAATCTGTCCTACGTCGGCATCTTCGGGAACCCAATAAACGCTAGTACCATCAACTGCCCCTGCGATTTGCTTGGGGATATCGACGTTCCCAATAAGTCCAGTAAGGGACTGCATCCCCATCTGGCGCATGATCGAGCGATTGCGGAAGATATCGATAAAGCGTTCTTCAAGTAATTCCGTCTCAACTAAATTGCCCCCAAATAGCGGATCTCCCACCTGAAGATCCCGCGTCAGGAGTTTGTTGAGATGGTTACGCAGGGCGGCGGTGCGGCTCAACTCTTGAAAACCTTGCCCTGCGGCTGTACGATTGATGCTTAAGTCGTTTACGGGAATCAATACGTTTCCCGTTTCTTTGTAGTTACGGGTTTTTTTAGCTTGCTTGACCAGTTCGTCGTGGATTTCCTTTTCAAACCCCGCGTTTTGCCAGTTGCCTTCAACCGCAGCATTAATGGCTTTTACAAAGGAGTAGCGTTTTTGTTCGCTCTGGTTCATCCCAATGGGGTCGGTAGTTCTGGCTAAGGGCTTTTGCTCTTGAATCTGGTCGAGAAAAAGTGACCTGGCTTGGAAAATATTTAAACCATCATC
>JASJDX010000180.1 GCA_030064975.1 Pleurocapsa sp. MO_192.B19 | reverse complement strand
CTCCTGCGGCGGTAGATAAAATGACTTGGGGGTTTAACCATTTACATACTTCTAAAGCTATTTCTTGTCCCCTGATTATAGCCCCCACTAAAGGTAACTTGAGATCGATGATAGGAGTAATAATCACATCAATCGGTACAGTTTCCTTGAGTAAATCTGAATGATAGCCATGAGGTTCGTAATATATGTTTTTACCCGACTCTAAACCTTGAATGATATAGCCATTTTCTACTAGTGTGGGGCCAATAGGCGAACCAGGAACTGCCTTAATTTCTACTTGCTCTCCTAGTTTAAAACTAGCTCCATGCTCCAGAGAAGTTACGGTTGTATATCCCAAATCTTTAACTACTTTTGCTCCATTAGGAGATGCCACAACAGGAATATTGTGAGCCAATTTTTTGAGAGTGGGAGGATGGGCATGATCTTGTAATCCCTGGGATAAGAGAATTAGATCTATATTTTCGGGGATGGGCTGAGGATTGTTTTTCTTACCTCGAAATAGCCAAGTCAAATTACCAAAAGTCAACTCCCCTACTAACCAAGGATCGAGCAGAATTCGTTTACCATCAATTTCTATGAGCCAGGAATTGCTATCTAAATAAGTAAGATTCATAACAACGATTTTTTATACATCATACTTATTATTGTAAATATTTATTACATCATTGCATCAACGAGCAAGAATGCATCAATGCAGAAATTCAATTCCATCTTCGAGCAGCTTCAGCGATCCTTTGTCCAAATTTTACCGCAGTCAAGCGATCGCCTGGATCGATTTCAGCAGATTTACCACTCATGTCTAACTTAGACTGTCCCATTACCCCTAAAAATGAACCCAAACGGTTTACGCCATCTTCTTTGCCAAAATAGTCACTGGGCATATCACCAACATTCACCCAGATCATACTCATCTGAGCAGCAAAAGTAGTTAGATAAATTAACGTACTTTGTTTATCTCCGCTAAGAGAACTAGAATGAGTAAAACCTGCTGCTAGTTTGTCTTTCCACTTTTGTTCAAACCAAGCATCGGTATTGTCCAAGAATGCTTTGAATTGTGCGGCAACTCCACCCATGTAGGTTGGTGAACCAAAAACAATAGCATCAGCAGCATTAAGTTTGGCAACAATAGCATCATCCTGCCAGCGACCATTAGTAATCTGTTCTCCAGTGATTCTTAAAAGTTCAACTTGAGTGTTTGCGACTTGCTTGGCACCTTCTCCTATAGCTTGCGCCATTAAGTGAGTATGATTCAGACCAGAAAAATAGACAATCGCTACTGTAGACATAGGCTTTAAGTCTAGTAAGTTGATTTGTTTAAACTGAACATTGCACAGATTAGCACCACCGATGAGATAATTCAAGAGTACTAGTCTGCAAGTAGTGACAATAAATATAAACTACAAATTACAAATTACAAATAAATATTATGGGTATTTTTAAGAGTCAAAAAATGTCAAAATAAAACTACGTCGAAAAAGCTAGAAGTTAAGGTTAAAAAATACTTAATGAAAAGTTAAAATAGTCATAACTCTTGCCTAGTAGGATTGAGTTCAATATTTAAAAGAAATAGATCAATAATTTAAATATCAGAGTAAGTAGATTTTATGGTTTACGATCAACAGACTGCTAGTCAAACTGAGACAGTTTTGCAAGCAGAAAATGTCAATGTATATTATGGTGATTTTTTAGCAGTTAAAGGTATTTATCTAGATATCCCTAAAAATCGAGTTACTGCCTTTATTGGACCTTCTGGCTGTGGCAAAAGTACTCTATTACGTTGCTACAATCGTCTCAATGATTTGATTCCTATTTTTCGTTTAGAAGGGTTAATAACTTACCACAATCAAAATTTATACGGTAAAGACATTGATCCTGTGCAAGTGCGACGTAAAGTTGGAATGGTTTTTCAAAGACCAAATCCTTTTCCCAAATCTATTTATGAAAATATTGCCTTCGGAGCTAGAGTTAATGGCTATAAAGGTAATATGGATGAATTGGTAGAGCGATCGCTTAGACAAGCAGCAATTTGGGATGAAGTTAAAGATAAACTCAAGCAAAGTGGTTTAGCCCTTAGTGGTGGACAACAGCAAAGATTGTGTATTGCCAGAACCATTGCTCTACAACCTGACATAGTATTAATGGATGAACCTTGTTCGGCTCTAGATCCGATCTCTACCCTCAAAGTTGAAGAATTAATCCATCAACTAAAAGAAAATTACACTATAGTCATTGTCACTCACAACATGCAACAGGCTTCGCGAGTAGCCGACTATACTGGCTTTTTTAATGTCACCGAGGTTGATGGTGGTAATCGCCAAGGTTATTTAGCGGAATTCGCTCCCACAGAACAAATTTTTCAACATCCCCAAGAAGAAGCAACTCAACAATATGTAAGCGGTCGCTTTGGCTAATTTTAGACTTTAACTTATTCGATCAAATAGAGGGTGTATCGACATTGAGATTCACAGGGCGGTATGCTGCCCAAGCATTGCCTATGAGAAGTTTGTCGGCTTTACTTCCTGTGAGTCGAGAAACTTTACTGAATCTCAAGGTCAATTTCTTGATAGGATAAGTTGAACCTGGGATCGTTTACCTTAAATTATGTTTTCTAAAAAATACTTATCTCGCATACTAGCTTTAGTTCTAGTAGTTGCTATTGGCTTAATGGGTTGTAGTTCTAATCCCTCTGGATTATCTGGAAACTATAGCCAAGATACTATCGCAGTGTTAGAAAATTTGAGAACAGCGATTGATTTACCTGATGATGCTTCTAATAAAAAAGAAGTAGTTACTCTAGCACGTCGACAAATTAGCGATTATGCTTCGCGTTATCGTCGTAACCCCAAAACTTCTGGTTTACGCTCGTTCACTACTATGCAAACTGCACTCAATGCGATCGCTGGTTATTATAGTTCCTATGGCAATCGTCCTGTACCAGAAAAGCTGAAAACCCGTCTAAATCAAGAGTTTAGACAAGTAGAAATTTCCTTGAAACGAGGCGTATAGCTTTACATATATAAGAATTATTGATCCTCCTGAATTATTTCCTTAGGAGGGTTTTAAAATGTTGTGTGTAGTTATAGTTGATCCTACTTTTTAGTAATTGGCTAGCTTGATAATTTCACCAGCAGCGCGATCGCAAACTCCTACTGTGCCTAAAAGCGATCGCATTTGTTGATAGTCTTCAATTATTTGTTGTTTTGTCTCTTGATTAGATAAAAGTTTGATAGTTTCTCTGGCAATATTATCGGCAGTGACTTCTTCTTGTTTTAATTCAGGGACAATTTCCTGATTAACAATTAAATTTGGTGGTGACATCAAAGGAATCGAGAAGCGTAAAACTTTACGGGCAATCCAAGCCGTGAGGGGATGAACTCGGTAGATAACCACCTGGGGAATATTTAATAAAGCAATTTCCAAATTAACTGTACCTGATTTAGTGACTGCAACATCAGCAGATGCGATCGCCTCAAGAGTATTTCCTTGTACAATCTTGGCTGGTAAATTATATTGTTCTACTGCTGCAGTAATTGCTGGAAGATAGCTGGGTAGAGATACGGGTATTAAGAAGTTAACCCCTGGTAGCTGTTGATTAATTTGCTGTGCCGCTTGACACATTACAGGGAGTAAGTATTTTATTTCTTGTTTACGAGAAGCAGGGAGGAGAGTAACAATCGTTTGTTCTGGTTTGAGCTTTAAATTAAGTCTTGCTTGATTTTTAGTTGGTGCTTGTTGCATTCTGTCTAACAACGGATGACCAACCCAAGTAACATTAATATTTTTACTGCTAAAATATTCAGCTTCCGCTGGAAAAATTGCCAGTAATTTATCGACAACCTGAGCAATTTTTGGCGTATTATTTAACATTGGCACTGCCCAATCTTGAGGAGCAATATAGTAAATAACTGGTATTTGAGGATAATTTTTTTTGACATAACTGGCTAACGCTAAATTGGAGGCAGGATAGTCAATTAAAATCAAAATGTCAGGAGGGTTTTCTTGAAGATATTTTTTGGTTAAATTTTGGATTTTAATTGTTGGCAGGACAAAAGGTAATGCTTCGACAAATCCCATTGAGCCTATAGCTGCGGTGTTAGCAATAATATTTGCTCCCGTTGCTTCCATGCGATCGCCACCTAAACCAGCAATTTCCAGCTCAATGTTTTTTTCAGCAGCAACTTGATATAAGGATTTAATTAACATTTCTCCCTGCAAGTCTCCAGAAACTTCTCCTGTACTAATAAAAATTCGCATGATAATTTATTGATAGAATTAGTCCTTAGTTTCTGTATTATTCTTGGCTAATCTCCAGACTGGTCAAGTTAAATTAAATGTTGAATTACATAATTTAATTATTCAATTATTTAATTGCTTGTTCGGTAATATTTTTTAGTACTCCAGAAACTTTTTCTAAAACTTCATCACAACCGTTAATACTGTGTCTTTGTTGTAAATAAGCAGGCATATTGTAAGTAATTTGAGTTTGATTATTGTCATTTTGCCAAACCAAAATTTTCTGTGGTAAATCGATCGCCGTTGTAGCAGAACACTGCATCAAAGGTGTGCCAACTTTAGGATTCCCAAAAATTAGTAACTGTGTTGGTTTTAATTCTTCCCCTGCTTGTTGTGCATTAGCACTATGATCGATACGAGTAAATAGAGTTAAACCTTTGTCTCGAATAACTTTTTCCAAGCGATTAGTAGTGTCTGTCACATCGTAAGGACTAGATATAGTAGTTAATCCATTGTTTTCTGTAACTGTATCGGTAACCATCAATGCTTGAGTCGCTTCAGAATTATTCTGTACTGTTACCTTCTTATTACAACCAACACAAATAATTAAAACCCCTAATAAGAGAAACTTGAGTGAATTATTCATAAAATATTATATTACGCTTGAAAAAACTGCCTTTGGGCTTCATACAATAATAAAGCCGTAGCAACTGCTACATTTAAAGACTCTACACCATTAGCCAAAGGAATTTTAACTTGTTCATCAGCCATAGCAATCAATTCCTCAGATAATCCTGCCCCTTCATTGCCCAATAAAATTAGGCAAGGATGAGTAAAATCTATTTTCCAGTAGCTTTTAGTCGCCTGAGAAGTTGTAGCAATAACCCTTATTCCCTGTTGTTGATGTTGTTGAACTAACTGGGATAAATCTCGATCTGTAGCAATTGGCAGACGAAACCATGCCCCTACAGATGCCCGTAAAACCTTGGGACTATTGATATCTACGCTATCTGGACTTAACCATAGACCATCTACTCCTGTAGCCACCGCTGTACGAATAATCGTGCCTAAGTTACCAGGATCTTGTAATTTTTCGATGGCAATTCTTAATTTAGTTTGGGCTACAACTAATTCTCGATCTAAACGACGAGGTGCGATCGCCACTACTCCATCTGGATTAACCGTTGTGGCGATCGCATTTAATACTTCTGAACTAACAAGCTGCATCCTCAGATCTTTATTAGCCAGTTTTAAGCATAATGGCTGATGATTTTCCTGCCAGCGATCTGTGTGAAAAACAATATCTAACTTATAATCGACTTGACAAGCTGCCTCAATTAGATTTGTTCCTTCCAATAGCAACAAATTTTGCTTATGCCTTTCTTGGGCACGATGCAGTTTACGAACCTGCTTAATCAGAGGATTCTTAATGCTGGTTAAAATTATATTTTCCACTAGCTATTGACGAACAGCATTATTCAAAGTAATACTTTGGTTGCCTACCAATGCGGAACTCGGGACTTGAACCCGAATGTTTTAAGCAAACACTAGAATCTGAATCTAGCGCGTCTACCAATTCCGCCAGTTCCGCACAAAATGTTTACACAGACTCTCATTATGATTGACTTTTATACCCAATGTCAAACTTTAAGATAATTTCGGTTGACCCAATAAAACTCCAAAACATTTTTGAGAATCAGCCGCTAAAATTGGCTGTATTTATCAGGGACTCAATTACTTTTCTTAACTCAACTTATTGAGTCTGCACAATTTTCAGTAGACGCTTAAATTAATATATTTACTATCAAGAGGATAAAGCCATTAACTCTATCTCTAAGTTCACTAAAACTACAATCTCCACTGAAGATCCTCAAGCTGTACTAGAAATATGGGGACGTGCCTCTCTTAAAGGAGAAGTCAAAATCAGTGGTGCTAAAAATTCGGCTCTCGTATTGATGGCTGGTTCAATACTATGTGCTGGAAATTGCACACTACGTAATGTTCCCAACCTAGTTGACATCAAACGTATGGGTCAAATTCTCACATCATTGGGAGTCAAGCTCCAACAAGATGGCAATGTGCTAGAAATTAATGCCCAAGATATTAATCCAACTGAAGCCCCCTACGATGTAGTCTCTCAATTGAGAGCTAGTTTTTTTGTAATTGGGCCATTACTGACTAGACTGGGAACAGCCCGTGTTCCTCTTCCTGGAGGCTGTGCGATCGGTGCAAGACCAGTAGATCTTCATGTTCGAGGTTTACAGGCTATGGGGGCAAATGTATCTATTGAAGATGGCATTGTCCATGCCAACCTAGTAGGTAATAAACGTCGTTTACAGGGGACAAATATTTATTTAGACTATCCCAGCGTTGGCGCAACCGAAACTATTTTAATGGCGGCAACTTTGGCTGAGGGAGAGACCAAAATAGAAAACGCTGCTCAAGAACCAGAAATAGTCGATTTAGCTAACTTCTGTAACCAAATGGGGGCTAAAGTCATTGGTGCTGGCACAAACACCATCACCATTCAAGGGGTTGGCGAACTAAATTCCGTTGATTACAATGTCATTCCCGATCGCATTGAAGCAGGAACTTTCTTAGTTGCTGGAGCAATTACCCACTCAGAAATTACTCTAACTTCTGTCATTCCCAAACATTTAGCTCCAGTAATTGCCAAACTTAACGAAATTGGCTGTCATATAGTAGCAGAAGAAGAGGAAGGCAACATCTTTGGCGGTAATATCAAATCTAAACGTCTGCGCATTATCCCAGGAGAACTAAACGGTACAGATATCGAAACTCTACCTTATCCAGGATTTCCTACAGATATGCAAGCACAATTTACTGCTTTGTTGAGTATCAGTAAAGGCAACAGCGTTATCAGTGAAACTGTATTTGAAAATCGTTTGCGCCACGTAGCTGAGTTGCAACGTATGGGAACGAATATCAGAGTCAAAGGAAATCATGCGATCGTCCAAGGTGTACCGTTTATTTCTGGTGCGCCAGTGATGGCGACGGATTTGAGAGCTTCTGCCGCCTTAGTTTTAGCGGGATTAGCTGCCCAAGGCAAAACAACTGTTCACGGGTTACACCATTTAGACCGCGGTTATGAGAATTTAGAAACAAAACTTTGCAGTCTGGGGGCAAGATTAGAGCGTATTATTCCTACGAATAATTAATAAGGACTAACATCCTGATTGATAGTTTTTGCCGTAAATAAGAGCGATCACCTTGGGTATTTCCCAATTTAATGGTGATCGCTTTTGTCATTTTTCATCTTGAATTGCGAGCGCCCGAATTATTGATCTTTATCCTGGTTCTTCATCTTTTAGCCCTCATCCATTTAATCTCTCGTACTTTTTTGTGCGATAATTCATAAAAGAAAGATATTTTAATATTTGCTTAATATAAAGCAATGAATGAGCCAGCTAAAGAAGAACAAGCAGTCCCAGAGGAAACTCTAGCCAAAGAGAAAACTCTAGCCGAACAAGCCCCGTCAAGTTATGAATGTCGCTCTTGCGGCTATGTTTATGTACCATCCAAAGGAGACAACCAAGGAAAGATTCCCGCAGGAACTCTCTTTACCGATTTACCTAGTGACTGGCGTTGTCCCGTCTGTGGAGTTCGTAAGACTCAATTTACCAATATTGGCGCACAAGGCGCACCCTCTGGGTTTGCCGAAAACTTAGATTATGGTTTAGGGGTTAATCGTCTAACTCCTGCCCAGAAAAACATCTTGATTTTTGGCGCTTTGGGTTTAGGTTTCTTATTTTTCATTAGCTTATACGGCTTGCACTAGCGATTTCACCTAAATATTTGCGCTGTGGAGAAGAGTGTTTTAATTCGTCTGTTCTCCCAAGTTTGCTGTTTAAGAATTTAACATTATCACTTTTTATTTGCCTCAACCAGTCACAAGAACATTTATGAGTTTATTAATTCAACAACGGGGTTGGATATGCGTTGTGAAACGATGCATCTCCCACATCGAAAAATTAAAGCAAGTAGCTATTTTATTTGCAGTTTGTATATTTTGTATTAGCTGTAGTCAAGTGCCTTCTACGATTACCAACCCTTGGAAGGCTTTGACTTTACCCACCGAAGCAATTTTTTCTGACATTGCGTTTACTAGTAACCCCGATCACGGCTGGTTAGTTGGGACTCAAGCAACCTTGTTTGAAACCAACGATGGGGGAGAAACCTGGTCACAAAAATCTCTTGACTTGGGTGAAGAAAAAGTATCCCTAGAGGCTGTTAGTTTTGATGGAGACGAAGGTTGGATTGTTGGTAAGCCTTCAATTTTACTCCACACTGAAGATGGCGGCACTAGTTGGTCACGTATTCCCTTAAGCTCCAAATTACCAGGCTCGCCTGATGGCATTATCGCTTTGGGAAAATCTACAGCCGAAATGGTAACCAACTTAGGTGCAATTTATAAAACTACTAATGCTGGTAAAAATTGGAAAGCCTTAGTAGAAGGTTCGGTAGGTGTAGCTAGAAGTATTCATCGTTCCGATGATGGTAGATACGTAGCTGTTTCTGCTAAAGGAAATTTCTACTCTACTTGGGAGCCTGGTCAAACTGAATGGACTCCTCACCAACGTACTTCTTCTCGTCGTCTACAAAATATGGGCTTTAATGAAGATGGCAGTCTCTGGTTACTAGCACGTGGTGGTCAAATTCAATTTAGTAGCTCAGAAGATTTTGAAGAGTGGGAAGAAGCAATCTACCCAGAGTTTGCTGCTAGCTGGGGATTTCTAGATGTCGGTTATCGTACCCCTGAAGAGATCTGGTTGGCAGGCGGTAGTGCTAATCTATTAGTTAGCTCCGATGGTGGTCAGACTTGGTCAAAAGACCGCGATGTTGAAGATACTCCCTCTAATTTTTACAAAGTAGTTTTTCTTTCCCCACAAAAAGGATTTATTCTAGGTGAACGAGGAACACTACTTAAATATGTCCCCGAGGCTGGTAATGCTGCTTAATAACTATTGCTAGTTGTAGGCAGTGACCCTTGTTTCGTATTATGTAAACTAAGCTTCAAAACTTTTAATAAGGAGAAATAGAACAAATGGCAGGTGATACAGGAGAACGTCCATTTTCCGATATTATTACAAGCATTCGCTACTGGGTCATCCACAGTGTTACTATTCCCATGCTGTTTATCGCAGGATGGCTATTTGTTAGTACTGGACTAGCTTATGACGCTTTTGGTACTCCTCGTCCTAACGAGTATTTTACTCAAGAACGAATCGAGTTGCCTATTTTGAGCGATCGCTATGATGCCAAAGAGCAAATCACTGAATTTAATCAATAAAATTGTTGACAAAAAAGGTTAAAAAATATGACAGGTAATAGTCCTAATCAACCCATTTCTTACCCCATCTTTACCGTTAGGTGGTTGGCAATTCACACTTTAGCAGTACCCACTGTTTTCTTTTTAGGCGCGATCGCCGCTATGCAATTTATCCAAAGATAGGAGCAAATAATGGATAGAAATCAAAACCCTAATAGACAACCAGTAGAACTAAATCGGACTTCCCTTTACTTAGGGTTACTTTTGATTGCTGTTCTAGGTATCCTATTCTCTAGTTACTTCTTTAACTAGACAAGTCAAAACTTTGATCGATTTAATTATTAATAGCAAGTAGGAGATTTATAACAATGTTTGCAGATGGAAGAATTCCTTTGTGGATTGTCGCCACGGTAGCTGGCATGGGTGTCATCGCAGTTGTTGGTGTCTTTTTCTACGGTGCTTATGCTGGTGTCGGCTCTGCAATGTAGAGTTCTATACCATCAAGTTACACCTTGAAAAATAGAATAAATTAATCTTAAAACACCGCCTAGTATCCTTCGAGCTGGGCGGTATTTTTTTGGCTATTGTTGATTTATTGATTGAGATAGATATTGTCAACAAATTACAAGTTAGGAAATCATCTCAAAAAAAGCATCATCTAATTCATAACCAAACAGTTGAGCCATCGATTTTAAACGCGATCGCCCTGGAATTTCCTGCTGTTGCAGCCAGTCCGACATAACAAAGATTTTATTCATTACAAAAAGCTCTAAAGCTTCAGGGTTAAAAATAATTCCTTCGCTACGGTTAAATTGATGTGGTACTAACATCGCTGTATAACGAGCTAATTCTCCTGTTTTCCAGTCTAGTAAAAATGGTAACCAAGGGTAAACCGCGTCTAACCGTACAAACCACAGCCTAATCTCTGATATTTCCGAAAGTTCGCGGGGATCATCAGGTTCTCGCTCATAGTCAATCAAAAACTGTAATTGCTGTTCATAGTCAGCGACAGCTTTGTCCTTTAAAAGAGGTGTAATTTGGTTTGTAGCAGGAGATAAATCTAAATTGTTGATAGTCTTGGTATCTAAAACAAACTTTATAGTCACAACAAATATTACAAAAATAGAGGATAAGGGAAGATTTTGATTAAGCTAAAATTAACCTTACTAGTTTTTATGTTAGACATCTGTATATATTTTAAGTTAAAGTGGTAATGACTATGTATAAACTCAAATTTACTGAGCCTCGCCTATGAAAACTACAGAGGCAAGCAGAAAACCCATAAAATCTCTAGATGATGCTTTAGCTCGTTGCCAAGAATTAGGAATGCGAGTTAGTCGTCAGCGTCGTTATATTTTGGAGTTACTGTGGGAAAAAAAAGAACATCTTTCCGCACGAGAAATATACGATCTACTCAACCAACAAGGAAAAGAAATTGGTCATACATCGGTTTATCAAAACCTTGATGCTTTATCTGCTGGAGAGATAATTGAGTGTGTCGAGCGTTCTGACGGCAGATTATATGGTAATATCAGCGACTCCCATAGTCATGTCAACTGTCTTGATACTAATCAAATAATCGACTTGCGAATTGAGCTGCCGCCAGAACTGCTGCAGAAAATTGAAGTAGAAACAGGAGTCAAGATAACTGACTATCGCATTGACTTTTTTGGCTATAAAAATTCAGCCCCAGCCAAAGGAACTGAACAATAATATTTGAACAATAATATTAAGATTTATCAGATTTAAATTAACGTCTAAAATCATTAGGAGCAAAAACTTGTGTTCCTTGTTACCAGAATGAGAAAATAACAATAGTCACCAAAGACGTGAGTTCGGAGTTCGGAGTATTCGCGCTCGCGAAAAGCTACGCAACGGAGTTATGATTTTTTTCTCGAACTATGGGAGATAAACCTCGAACTATGGGAGATAAACAACGAGAGAATGGGCAATTCAGACATTGGGAAATCAGAATATTACTGAGTTTTTAGTTTTTTGACCCTTTGTCGAACTCAC
>JASJDX010000179.1 GCA_030064975.1 Pleurocapsa sp. MO_192.B19 | reverse complement strand
CCCCAATCGAATCTCAATTTGATGTCCGTCTTGTCACCCTAATTGGAGTAGCTATCAATACCCTCGAATCACTAGCCTTAGCTACTAACGTCAGCCCCGATAGAGCAGATGATGTCTGATTACAGTTTTGGTACTCGTCAATTACTTGACCATTATTACCCTGAGCCTTCTATACCCGAATCAGAATAACCGCTCACTTTAGATAATACCTGAATAGCCCCTAGTACTCCTAGCCAACCCTGGGAATACAGAAATTGGACGCTTAAAATGCAACTCAATTCGACCATTTTGGAGCAAATACCCAATTCCCCAAAATTTCCCCAATCTAAGTCATATATAGAGAAATGGATTCAATGTTTATCGAGCTAAATAACCAGTCTTATCAGATAGTGACTAGTACATCTGTAAAGCAAAACATAACCTTTGCCCAGGCTTTAGATTCAATCCTTCAAGATTGGTCAAATTTAAACCGAGAGTCAGAAATTGAGGTTATTGACCAAGAAGACAAACTGGACGCTATTACAGCCAAATTAGAACAGGTAGACTAAATGATAGTAGAGGTACTAGCCAAGCTTAAGAACTGTAGGCTGTAAGCTAGTATTCAGAGTAAATAGTATAGTTGCTTGTTTAGCGGGTTCGTGGTAAAATGCAGCCCGCTTTTTTTGATTTACATAATTCAATGGTAGCTATAGATGATTACGCTAAAAAAGTAATTAGTCTATGTAGTATAAAGATTACTCACGTAGTATGCAACGGGATTTTATTTAAACGCTTAAATAATTGGGGTATGTATGTACTTGTTGCACTAGTGTTTATTCCTGCTCTATAGTCAGAAGTGAGCAAGTTTTGAGCAACAACTCCCTTTTCAAATTTTAGGCAATGAGCCATAATTTGTGCAGGGCAGGGGCGACAGCCAAGTCCAGGGTGCAGGAGTTGAACCTGCCTTGCACAAATTATGAGTTTGTTGCCTAAACCGCTCGGCCAACCCTGGGTATTTATTTTTTTTCTCTAGTAGACCATTATATTAGTAAGTCTAGTATCTTTGACAATATCTATCAAAAAAATAATTGCGATCGCATGAAAATAAGAGTTAATCTGTGGCTAACCATGTTTTTATTTATCATGATGCTCTTTGCTGGCGTAGCTAGTTCATATATAGGACATTTAATGGGTCGAGAAGCACTTAAGGTGGTAACTCAACCTGATATCAACTCCGAAGATAGCTTGACCAACGGAAAACCCTTAGGAGGAAAGCATAAAGGCTTAAAAATTATTGAAGAGAAAGAGATATTAATTAAAGTGTATAACCTAACTAAGGCTAAGGAACAACGATGACCGAACGAGTTATGCTGTGGCATCTAATATTCTTAATCATCGTTGATTAATCGATGACTGGTCAAAATGGATTGTTAACTTTTGTTGGCGTTTTCTCACTAATTGCGATTAATGCTTTTTTCGTTACCGCAGAGTTTTCGATTGTTTCTGTCCGTCGCTCTCGTATCAGCCAACTAGTTAAAGACGGAGATATTCAAGCTCAAACCGTACAGTCTTTACAAAGAAGTATCGATCGCCTCTTGTCTACTACCCAACTGGGTATTACCCTTTCTAGCCTCGCTTTAGGATGGGTAGGAGAAGAAACTATGGCAGCATCAATTATTAGCCTAATTAAACGTCTGTCCTTACCTCCTTATTTTTCAGAAGTTATCTCTCATTCTTTTGCCTTACCCCTTGCTTTTATTATCTTGGCATATTTGCAAATCGTTCTAGGAGAACTTTGTCCTAAATCTGTAGCTTTGATGTATCCCGAAAAAATAGCACGTTTTTTTGGCCCTCCCAGTGTGGTTATTGCTCGCATTTTTCGCCCTTTTGTAGCTATCTTAAATCTATCAACTCGCTTAATACTCAAGCTTGTTGGAGTTGAATACAGTGGTCAAGGATTGTATGAACAACTTACTTCAGAAGAATTACAGTTAATTATCGCTACTGAAAGAGAATCTATCGGTCTAGAAGCAGAAGAAAGACAGCTACTCAAAAATGTCTTTGAATTTCGTGATGATACCGCTGAAGAAGTGATGATTCCGCGCACTGATATTAAATTTCTTTCCTTAACTACTAGCTTTGGCGAGCTACTGCAAACCGTCACCGAAGCAGGTTATTCTGGATATCCTGTCATTGGTGATTCTTTAGATGATATTCGAGGAATTATTCACTACAAAAAATTATCTGAGCCTTTAGCTAAGGGTCAACTATTAAATGAATCAAGTATTGAACCTTGGATTGAGCCAGTAAGCTTTGTTCCTGAGTCTACATCCCTTAATGAACTGTTACCTTTGATGCAGCGATCGCATCAAAAAATGGTTATAGTTATTGATGAGTTTGGTGGCACTTCTGGTTTAATTACTCTCCATGATTTGGTTGCCGAGATTGTTGGAGATGCTGGAAATGACCCCGAAACAGGAATCGAAGCCATACAACAATTAGATGAAAATACTTTTCTTGTCTCGGCTCAAATGAATCTTGAAGAAGTCAATGAACAATTGAAATTAGATCTACCTTTAGCCGACAATTACAATACTTTGGGTGGTTTCTTGCTAGAGCAGTGGCAAAAAATACCTTGTCAGGGAGAAAAGCTGCAATATGAAAACCTCGGTTTTACAGTGACTGTTGCTCAGGATAATCGACTGTATCAAATTTTGATCCACCGTTAAGTCATTTACCATTACCGAAAAATTATTGAACAGTTACTAGACTATTCTTCCTTACTCCTTACTTCTTACTTCTTACTTCTTACTTTTTACTTCTTACTTCTTACTTCTCATCCTTCAAAAATACTTCCATCAGGCATAGTTGCCCCAGTTAAAATTGTCTGACTTAGATCTACTCCTTCTAAAGAAGCTTGAAACAGATTTGCCTCCAGCAGAAAAGCGTTATCTAGATTGGCACCAGTTAAATCTGCACCAGTTAAATCTGCATCGATCAAGTTTGCTTGGCTTAGATTAGCTGAAACTAAAATAGCTTGGCTTAGATTAGCCTCCCGTAAAAATGTCCGCTGTAAGATAGCTTGGCTCAGATTAGCTTTTTGTAACTGCGCTTTGCCTAAAGAAGCTTTATATAACAAAGTTGAGTGCAAAGAAGTTGCTCTTAAATCGGCTTTAGTTAATCTGGCTTGGCTTAAATTACTTAAATTCAGAGTAGCCTGATAAAAAATTGCTTCCTCTAAGTTTGCTCCTGTGAAGTCAGCTTCAGTGAGTATTGCTTGGCTAAAGTTAATTTGAGATAGGTTCGTCTTTTTCAAAATTACTTGAGTGAGATCGACTCTTGCAAAATTTCTGTCTCCAGCTTTATATCGTCTCAAAAGTTCTTCGGCTTTCATACCTTCTCGTTAGAGTTACTAACTGTATTGTTAGAAGTCTTTGCTTAACATTTGTTCATAAAAACTATCAGATTTTGTAAGTCTAAATACTTAGGTTAATGATGAATTAAGATTTATGTAGGGCGAAATAATCGAACAATTTAACGATTCATTAAAATGACTCGTTAAAGCTTTAAAAAATATTAAGATTTAAAGATAGAAATTAATTTTAAACAGGAAAAATTATTTTTGCCTGACTCCAACTCAAACAATGATTCAATGACTTTTTCTTTAAACAAAGAGAAAGAAAACATAGTAGCCGCGATCGCTCTACGAATTCGGCAGTCTTTAGAGCTAGAAATTATTCTTAATCAAACCGTTGCCGAAGTAAGACAATTTTTACAAACAGATCGGGTGTTGATTTATCGTTTTGAGCCTGACTGGAGTGGTGTGATCGTCGTGGAGTCAGTAAAAAAACCCGCCCATACTGTTTTTGGGTTTAAGATCGAAGATCCCTGTTTTGCCTCCCGGCATATTGAAAGATATAAGCAGGGGAAAGTACATATTTTAGATAACGTCGAAGCGTCTAATGTATCCCCCTGTTATGCTGATGTGCTGGGTGCTTTTGAAGTCAAAGCCAATCTGGTTGTGCCAATTATCGCTAGCGAAGAATTATGGGGACTGTTGATTGCTCATCATTGTGACTCACCTCGTCAATGGCAAGCTTCAGAGATTCAACTACTCAAACAATTATCAATTCAGGTGGGAATTGCGGTACAGCAAGCAGAACTCTATGAGCAAGTTCAAAGCCTTAACACTTATTTGGAGCAAAAAATCAAACAACGTACTGCCAAATTACAAAACTTGGTGCAGTTTGAAACTTTAATTCGCAAAGTAACCGAAAAGGTACGGGATAGTCTAGATGAACCTCAAATATTACAGACAGTTACCCAAGAAATAGGACGAATTTTAAACATAGAACGTTGTAAAATTGAATTGTATGATAGTGATCGCACTACCGCTACTGTCGCTTACGAATACACAATTGAGTTACCTGATTGTCAAGGACGGGTAAGACAGGTTACTGATTTTCCCGAACTCGATAGTCAACTACTGCAAAAACAGTCTCTTCAGTTTGTGGAAAAAGTGCCAGAGCTTAAACCGCTCAAAACCCAAGCCACCAGATTAATCTGTCCCATTTTCGACGATCAGGGAGTTTTGGGGAATCTCTGGCTACTGCGGCCAAAGGAAGAATTCTTTGAAACATTTGAGATCATGCTGGTAGAACAAATTGCCAATCAATGTGCGATCGCTATTAGGCAAGCTCGACTATATCAACAATCTCAAGTTCAAGTTCAAGAACTTGCTCGATTAAACTTGCTCAAAGATGACTTTCTTAGAACTATTTCTCACGAATTGCGAACCCCCATGAGTAGCATTCAACTAGCTTCAGAAACCTTAGAGGTACTGTTAGAAAAGGAGATGGGAGAAAATAAATCTGCTACATTTACCAGAGTTTTAGATATTTTTCGTTCTGCTTGTCACCGGCAAAATCAACTGGTTAATGATTTATTAACTCTCTGCTATATCGATGCCAAAAAAGAAACTATAACTATGCAATGGCTCGATCTCTCGGTATGGCTACCTCAAATTATTGAACCTTTTGAAGAACGCATCAATACCCAAGAGCAACAACTAGTAGTTAATGTACCTCCCAGATTACCTCTGTTTAAATCTGATGCATCTACAATTAAACGTACTCTTTCAGAATTACTTAACAATGCTTGCAAATATACCCCTTCTGGGGAAACTATTACTATTGAGGCTCAACCGATGCAAGATGGGATTCAACTCAGCGTGAGCAACACAGGTATAGAAATTCCTCTCTCTGAACAACAGCGAGTCTTTGATAAATTTTATCGAATTCCCCACCACGATCCTTGGCAGTTTGGCGGTACTGGTATTGGACTGGCTTTAGTGAAAAAACTAGTAGAACTCTTAGGCGGTAAAATTCGCTTAGAAAGCCAAAAAGGAAAAACTGCTTTTATTATTAGCCTCCCCTGTGAAACATTAAAGAATGAATTATGATCACTAGTAATGAATTGGATTGGTTCGTGGTATTTGGTTATTTGGGAATAACCTTATTTGTAATGTGGCGTATATTCACGACTGAACCAAAGTAAATAACGAAGTAAATAACAGGATTATTTGTTTCCTGATGCCAAAATCTACTTGTAAAATACCAATAGTTAGCTAGAAAACGCAACCAATTTTGTTGTCTAGCAAATCTTCACATAATTAAACAATGAGACCAGAGTATCAAACCCTTGTGCAATGGTAAGCTAGCAGTTGCGCTTAAAAAAAAATATTACAAGGAATTAATAAAATGAGCGAAGTAAACCAAACGCCATTGTTGTTAAGAGCAGCTAGTGGCGAAATACTAGAACGCCCTCCTGTATGGATGATGCGCCAGGCGGGTAGATATATGAAAGCATATCGAGATATTAGAGAAAAATACCCTAGTTTCCGTGAACGTTCAGAAATACCTGAAGTAGCGATCGAAATTTCTTTGCAGCCTTGGAAAGCTTTTCAACCTGATGGTGTAATTATGTTTTCTGACATTGTTACTCCTCTTCCTGGTTTGGGCATCGAAATGGATATTGCTGAAGGAAAAGGGCCTATTATTAGTTCTCCTATTCGTACTCAAAAACAAGTAGACGAACTACAAGATCTTGAACCAGAAGAGTCTTTACCTTTCATTAAGACTATATTGCAAAGTTTACGTTCTGAAGTAGGCAATAAATCCACTGTGTTAGGCTTTGTGGGTGCGCCATGGACTTTAGCTGCTTATGCTGTAGAAGGAAAGGGTTCTAAAACCTATTCCAACATTAAGGGAATGGCGTTTTCTGATCCTACTATTTTGCATCAGTTATTGAGTAAGCTGGCAGATGCGATCGCAACTTATATTTGCTATCAAATTGATTGTGGCGCCCAGGCAGTGCAGATGTTTGATTCTTGGGCGGGGCAGTTATGTCCTCAAGACTACGAAGTTTTTGCTTTACCTTATCAACAGCAGGTATTCCGCAAGGTCAAAGAAACTCATCCTGATACACCATTAATTTTATTGGTTAGTGGTAGTGCTGGTTTATTAGAGCGGATGACTCCTTCTGGGGCAGATATTGTTAATGTTGACTGGACAGTAGACATGGCAGAAGCCAGACAAAGACTAGGTAAAGATATGAAAGTCCAGGGGAATATAGATCCTGGTGTTTTATTTGGTTCTCATGAAGTAATTCGCGATCGCATTTTGGATACGATTCGTAAGGCAGGAAACCAAGGACACATCCTCAACTTAGGACACGGCGTTTTAGTTGGCACTCCCGAAGACAATGTCCGTTATTTCTTTGAAACTGCTAAACAAGCAGATAAACTATTAGCCCATGCATAAAGTGAACGGTACTCCGCCTTGAAAAGGCTGAGCCTGCGTTCACCGCCTTCCGCGGTCATCTATTTTTGTAAATAGATTTATTTTATATTTCATCGAGAACAAGTAAGGGAAATGTTGGCTTAACGTTTGTCTTGCTTGTTTTATTTTGAGCAATTTTGAATATTTCTGTGCCAAACTGAAAAAGTAAAGTACTCTTAGTGTGAACTAGATAAGGCTGTTTATAGACGTTGTTAACCAGAAATTTCTAACATTTATGAAACGGATTTTCATCACTGGCGCAAGTGGTTGTATTGGTCACTACATGACAGAAGCACTAATTCAAAACACTAACCATGAACTATATTTGCTAGTAAGAAATCCCAATAAGCTCAAGTTTAATTATCAGGCTCGTCCAGGAATCCATATCTTACAGGGAGATATGTCCCGCATTGAAGAATATAGCGACTTGTTGCTCAAAGATATTAATGTGGCGATTTTAGCAGCGACGGCATGGGGAGGAACAAGAGAAACCTACGATATTAATGTAGTTAAAACCCTCGCTTTGATCGATCTACTCAATCCCAAAATTTGTGAACGGGTTATTTATTTTTCTACCGCCAGTATTTTAGACCGTAATAATCAATTACTGTTGCCTGCTAGTCAATTTGGTCATGACTATATTCGCACTAAGTATCAATGTTTCTCTCAATTATCTAAACAAGCGATCGCTGATAAGATTATTACTGTGTTTCCCACCTTAGTTTTTGGTGGCGATCGGGACAAACCTTATTCTCATTTAAGTGCTGGTATCTCAGAAGTAACTAAGTGGATCGATCTAATTCGCTGGTTTAAAGTTGATGGCAGTTTTCACTTTATCCACGCTCAAGATATTGCTAGGATAATTAGCTATCTGGTAGAAAATCCCGATTTTTCGACTCAACCAGAAGAATCAACTGAAAAAGTAGATCGCTTAGTCTTGGGGAATCCAGAAATCACAGTCGATCAGGCGATCGCCCAAATTAGTAATTATTTCGGCAAAAAAGTTTATTTCCGTTTTCCCTTATATATTTGGCTGGCTAATATTTTTATTAAGATTTTTCGGATTCAAATGGATTCTTGGAGTCGATTTTCCTTAGATTATCGCCATTTTACCTATACTAATCCCCTAACCCCCGCAAGCTTTGGCTTAAAAAACTATTGTTCCACTGTAGAAGAATTGATGAAAGTTTCAGGAGTTTAAGCGATAATGTTCAATACATAAAGAAAATTAACTTCATTAGCCAAGAGCCAAGAGTAGGGTCGAACAGCTGTTCGCCCGTACAAGAGCACCAAAAGCTATCAAGCAGTAGTGGTTTTGGTATTTTGAAATGTATTGCGATCGGGTAATTCCGTTTCTAGATGCCGCAGACGTGGTTCTCGATAGGCGATCGCCACAAACATTAAGTTGATAATTCCTAGTAACACCAATAACAAAGTAACGCCCTGTCCCATGCCTGTATTGATAATTTTGCCGATCATCTGAGCCAACACTCCTCCTTCAGCCATCAAAGGATTCAAAACATTATCTACTAAAGGACCAGCAAATAAATAAGCACAAATAGCTAGCGATCGCTCTATAGTTTGTTGTAAAGCGAATACTCGCCCCTGTAGACGACTAGGAACTTTACTTTGCCAGATAGCCTGATTACAACTAACAATAATGGGCTGAGAGAATAAATAGCCAAATATACCTATTGCCAAGACAAAAGGCGAAATTTTCAGTCCACCAATCAAGATAATTATTCCTTGTAAACCAGCAAAGCCAATGATTGCTCTGACACGGTTTTTCGGTCCTGACCAAACACTCATTAAAACACTACCCAGAAGCATTCCACAGCCACCGACAGACAGAACAAATCCTAATTGTTCAGTAGAGTCGGGTTGATACAATAAAGGCCACAGAACAACCTCTAGCATTCCCATGCTGAAGTAGCTAATGGCGATAAAGCACACTAAACGAACTAAACCAGGTCTCAGGACAATGTAATTCCAGCCAGCAATGGCATCAGAAATTACTTGATTAACAATCCGTTTTTTAGCCTTAGTAAATCGCTTGATCCTGGGGAATTTAACACTAACTAAGGTAATAATAGCGATAGCAAAGGTAGCAACATCAATTGATAAAATTGTTTGTAAGCCAAAGAAATTCATGAGCAAGCCAGCGATCGCAGGAGCAGCAATTTTAGCGATCGCAAACGAAGCCTGTACCATCCCATTAGCACGACTTAGATTATTTGGCGGCACTAATTGAGCGATCGCAGCTGTATAAGCTGGCTGCTGAAAAGCATTGAGACTAGATGAAATTGTTAGAGCCAGATAAATATGCCAAACTGCCAAATTATTTGACAAAACCAGGGAAAGTATCACCAAGGTTATTATTGCTGTCCCCAAATCGCTCATAATCATAGCAGAACGACGATTCCAGCGATCGACTAAAACTCCAGCCAAGGGAGAGATAACCACCCTTGGTAGATACATAAACAAAATGGTTAGGGCAAATTGAGTAATTGTTCCTGTCCCTTGATATGTTTGTTCTAAAATCCAAAATCCTAAGGCAAATTCTGTTAGTTTAGAACCCAGTAAAGAAATAACTTGCCCAATCCAGACAATAAAAAAGGTTTGCATATATTACAAAATATATAATTTTTAACCGATATAAATAAACTTGGTCGCAGTGCAAGACTGATTATAGTCAAGAATATGGAATAGCCATATCTATACAAAGCTCCAACAGTATACTCTAGCTATGTTTTTGTACCAAAAGTCAAAAAAACCAAAGTCAAAGTTACGCTGCCGTAAAATGAGGGAGTAATCTATGAATTTGATATGTATTTTCACTTATATGGTCTTAGAAGTATGTTGGTAATCTAACATTTTCTGTCTGAATTTAACTCTAGCGAATGTCGATATTTTGATTGTCACCAGATCAGAACTACTAAATAGTTAAAATGACTAAGTATTAGCATTTATGCTGAAATATCTTAGGCTAGTAAAATTACAGCTTTTCTATAATCAACTTCTTAAACTATGATGATGAGAAAGAAAATTTAAATTTACTTAATCGATCTAAAATAAACAAAAAAAATTCAGAAGTATTGAGATTTGGTTTCTCACAATGCTGTCTTAAACCATAGTGTTGCTAACCAAAATCTTTGACGGTAAGACAAAATAATCAAAATCAATGGCAAGGGCGGAGAATTACTATTTAACGTTAGGGGTATCCCAAAACGCTACTCTAAAAGAAATCAAATTGGCTTTTCGTCGTCTGGCTCGTCAGTATCATCCTGACCTTAACCCAGACGATCCTATTTCAGCAGAAAAATTCAAACGGATTTCCCAAGCTTACGGTGTATTATCAGACACAAACAAGCGTCGTCGTTATGACCGTCATCTTCCAAGGGAAGAAAAAAAACAAACAGCTACCAAACAAACATCCTCTTCTGGCTCAAGACAACAGTCAAATTATCCGCAAACGGCTCAAGATTTCTATAATCGAGGTACTCTACGCGTTCAAACCAAAGAATATTGGAAAGCGATTGATGACTATACTAAAGCAATTGAACTAAACCCCAAGTTTATTGATGCTTATCTTAAAAGATGTGAAATGCGCTACAAGCTCGGAGACAATCAGGGAGTTTTAGACGATTGCTATGAAATATTGAATATAAATCCTCAGGTTACCAAAGCTCATTATTATCAGGGAAGAGCTCGCTATAGTCTAGGTTGCACGCAAGCTGCGATCGAATCTTATAGTATTGCGATCGCTCAAGATCACTATTATCCCCAGGCATATTATTATCGAGGCATAGCCCATAAAGATTTACAAATTATTTCCTTAGCCGTACAGGACTTAAACCAAGCAGCAGAATTGTTTCGCGCTCAAAAAAATTATGAGGCTTATCGTCGTAGCAAAAAAATAATTAATGAAATAAACAAAAAAAATAATAATAATATTATAGGTTGGTTTGACAGTCTTATTCAAGATTCTTTAGTTACTTTGAGTCTCTTTTTCTTTAATCCTGGAGGTGGCTTGCTACCTGCTTTTTCTCGTTTGAATAATCAACAGTCAAATAAAGTAGGAATTACCTATGGTTTATTTTCCAGTCTATGTTTTGTATGCACTTATTTTATGACTGGAGTGCCAACAGAATTAGAAGTTTGGCAAATATTTTTAATTGGCATGATTCCATTTACAAGTTTTGTAGTATCTGGGAGCATGATGCGCTACTCATTGCACCATCGGGGTCATTTCTCTACCGATATTTTTATTGCTGGTACTGCTATTGCTCCTCTAGCTTTTACGTCTTTATTAGCTGGATTTATACCCCTTAAAGCTTTTTCGTTAATCATACCTTTAGTATTTTGGGGTTTTTCTTATACAGTGTTGACTTTATACACTGGATACAATCAATTATTAAACATGACTGAGGCAAAATCAGCCTTAGCTGTAAGTTTGATGTTATTAATTAATAGTTATATATGTTATTCCCTGATATCAATATTTATTAGCTAGTGGTGCTTAGCTCTTAGCCTTTAGTAGTAATAGGAAATTAGGAAATATCAAAATTAAACTTACGTTTATGAAGATAGCAATTATCGGTACTTAAACAAAAATTAAGCCCAAACAAACCCTAAGCTAGCTTTATAAGCTATGAATACGTCACGATTTTGGTTGAGCCACTCTACAAAACGATAAGACATGGCTGTACGAAATGACTGTCTTAGCTTCAGGAAATGTGTTCAAAGGTTTATTAGCC
>JASJDX010000178.1 GCA_030064975.1 Pleurocapsa sp. MO_192.B19 | reverse complement strand
TATTCATCGGGCAATTAAGATAAGCGGCTTCTCCTTTATCGTAACGGGATGCCAGAAAAGCAATATTGCGCTCGATTGATTCTCCCACAATAATTGGACTTGCTGCATCAAAAAAGCTCATATATTCCATCCCCGTAAATTTTTGTAAGTCTGAGGCTAACTGGGGACTGGTTAAAGGGCCTGTGGTTAAAACGACAATTTTATCTCTAGGGATTTCGGTGATTTCTCCCCGCTTTAGTTCAATTAGGGGATGATTAGCCAATGTACTAGTTAAGTCCTGGCTAAAAACTGCTCTATCGACGGCTAAAGCGCCTCCTGCGGGGACAGAGTGGCGATCTGCTGTAGCAATGACCTTAGATCCAAGACGACGTAGTTCTTCGTGAAGTAAACCCGCAGCGCGATCGCTATTTTTCGCGCCAAAAGAATTACTACAAACTAATTCTGCCAGTTCTTCAGTATGGTGCGCAGGAGAAATCCTGACGGGACGCATTTCGTACAAGGTCACAGCAACTCCTGCTTGAGCGATTTGCCATGCTGCTTCTGTTCCTGCTAACCCGCCGCCAATTACAACTACTCTGTCTTGGGTCATACTGTAAACTGTTTGCTAGTTTGCTTAATTGTAAAAATTGATTAATTTATCAAATTAGATTTTATTTTACTTGTACTTAAAACCTAATTATCTCCGTAAATTCACTGAGGACGAAATTGGTGGATAGATTTAAGGTAGAGACGCTTTCAATTTGTTGCTGAGATGTAACACCTCAAAATAATTGTAGGACTGCAACTTAAGCAATATCAGTGAAGTCGTAAGTTACTCCGTGTATTAGCTAGCCATTAATACACGGTTTTTTGTTTGATAGCTGCTGGTTTTTAGTTTGACTATTTAGTTAAACTACTTAGATTAAAAACCCATTACTTTAGCTACCTGTTCTAAATCTAAAGGTAATCCTTGTTTAAGTTCGTTGAGGCTGTGATCGACTGCGCTACTAGGATCTTTTAAACCATTGCCTGTCAAGACACAAACAACTGTGGCATCGTCAGGAACTCGGTCTTTAACTTTGAGTAAACCAGCCACCGAAGCTGCACTAGCAGGTTCGCAGAAAACACCTTCTTCTGATGCTAAGAGGCGATAAGCATCAAGAATTTCAGCATCTGTTACAGGATTAAACTCTCCCCCACTTGCTTCCTTAACGGCGATCGCTTTTTGCCAGTTAGCAGGATTACCAATTCTAATAGCAGTTGCCAAAGTATCGGGGTTAGCTACTGGCTCTCCCGAAACTAAAGGAGCAGCTCCAGCTGCCTGAAAACCCATCATTTTTGGTAGATGAATGCATTTTCCTGCCTGATGATATTCACAGAATCCCATCCAATAAGCGCTGATATTACCAGCATTTCCCACGGGAATACATAACCAGTCGGGAGCATTTCCTAAGACATCAACTACTTCAAAAGCGGCAGTTTTTTGTCCTTGTAGACGATAGGGATTAACCGAATTAACCAGAGTGACGGGGTAATTTTCTGAAAGCTGACGAACAATACTCAATGCATCGTCAAAGTTACCATCAATAGCAATTATCTCTGCACCGTAGAGTAGAGCCTGAGCTAATTTACCCAAAGCCACATAACCGTCGGGAATTACCACGAATGATTTCATTCCTGCACGACGAGCATATGCTGCTGCTGCTGCCGAAGTGTTTCCTGTGCTAGCACAAATAACTGCTTTTGCCCCATCTTCTTTGGCTTTGGAAATTGCCATAGTCATGCCTCGGTCTTTAAAACTTCCCGTAGGATTAAGACCATCGTATTTGACATATACCTTGACACCACGACCAATTAAAGAGGCGATCGCAGTAGCTGGAATTAAAGGGGTATTCCCTTCGAGCAAAGTAACTACGGGGGTAGCTTCGCTAACGGGTAAATAGGAGCGATAGGTTTCAATCAAACCTTGCCAGTTATTCGCCCCTGTGGCAACGGTTGGATAAGATAAATTAGTTTGGGGGATACTCAGAGTCACGGGCTGTTTCGGTTAATGTTTATTAGAAGCTTTTAGCTTTTAGCATGCACGCTTTGAGCTTTTTTCCTCTGGTAAAATTTTTGAACTCAAAATTTTTAATTTAGGTTGAAAATTTATTTTGATTGAATAGCTGATGGCTTGATAGCTAATGGCTAATAGCTCGTCGAACAATAATTAGTCAACAGTGATTGGAGTCAACAGTTTTGAAACATTTAGAATTGTTAATCATTCCTGACTCAAAACTGTTTACTTCCTTCACCTAGCTCACTTACTGTTCAATAATTACTTGCGATCTTATCTTACCTTGGGGCTTAGTTCGAGGCATAGATTTGGAATTACTGTAACTGCTTTTACGAGCAGGACGATTTTTCTTTCCTTTGACAACTGGTTTGATATAACTATCTTGAGGAACATCCCAATCTCCTTTCATCCAGTTGGGGCAATCACGGTCGTATACCATTTGTAATGCCGCAGCAGCGATCGCCTGAGCATCATATTCATCGCTCAATTCTCTAACCAAGGGTAAGAAGGATGCCATTCTTTCTCCCGCTAAAGTCTCTTTGATTTTTGCCTGTAGCTTGCCAATTCGTTTAGCTTCTACCTGCGCTCGATTAGGAATTTTAGCAATATCTATTTTAGTTCGTAGACGACGCTCAATCTGTCTTAGTGCGCGGCGATCTCCTGACTGAGCAATAGCGATCGCTGTTCCTGTTTTGCCAGCACGACCAGTACGACCGATACGATGAATATAAGTCTCGGTATTATCAGGCAAATCATAGTTAATTACGTGAGAAAGGTCTTGTACATCCAAACCCCGAGCAGCGATATCTGTGGCTACTACCATTCTGATTTTGCCATCACGGAAGCGTTTAACCAATCTCTCACGCTGCATTTGACTCAGGTTACCATGATATTCATCAACGCTATGTCCAGCTTCTTGTAATTTGGTAGCTAATTCACTAGCAGTGCGCTTCGTACGAACAAAGATAATCGCTGATTCTGGCTCTTCAATTTCCAAGATAGGCTGTAGTGCTTTGATTTTTTGCCAACCACGAGGAACCATATAGACGTGCTGGTCGATTCTGGTTGGTGCTGCTTCTTTTTGTTTAACTGTGAGAGTTACAGGAGAAATTAAAAAGTTTTTGATCAATTCTTTAATTTCTCTGGGCATAGTAGCAGACAAACAAGCAGTCTGTCTTTCTTTAGGAGCTTGGCGCAATATTTTCTTAATATCGTCAATAAAACCCATACTAAGCATTTCATCAGCTTCATCTAAAATTGCTAGTTTCAGCTGATCTAGGTTAAGTTCACGACGTTCTAAAAGGTCAATCACTCGCCCTGGAGTCCCTACTACAATCTGTACTCCTCGACGTAGTCTGCTGATTTGTCTTTCAATAGATTGACCACCGTAAACAGTTAATGAATAAATTCTTCTATCTCTGGAGGAGAAATCTTGAATTGCTTGACCCACTTGTTGAGCTAGTTCTCTTGTAGGAGTTAGAATCAACGCCTGTACTGCCTTATTGTCAGCTTCGACAATTTCTAATGCAGGCAAAGAAAAGGCTGCTGTTTTGCCTGTACCTGTTTGTGACTGACCTACAATATCTCTTCCTTCTAACAAGGCTGGTATTGCCTGTTGTTGTATCTGGGTAGGTTCTGTAAAACCTAGCTCTTCTAGTTGTTCTAAACAAGCGGAGGATAATCCTAAGTCTTTGAAAGTAGTCGTCATAAGTTTATGTTGCTTTTACTTTATATTTGCTAAAAACTGTGCCGTCTTGCGCCGCTAGAGGCTGCTAGTACCTCTCGATAGCTTTTACTAAAGGCACTTTGAATTGTCTATGAAATTGCCAACAATCAGACTAGACTGTTGCATAAGCTGCTACGGTTGCAACTTCTCCATAAAGGTCGTAAACATCCGCGGCAGTAATGTTTACAGGAATTATTGAACCGAGAGAGGCTTCTCCTCGAACGTATACTAGTCCATCCACTTCTGGGGCAAATTGTGCAGAGCGACCAATTAGTTGACCCGTACCAGGATGTTCTTGTTCAATCAGAACTTCTAACTGTTTGCCAACACAAGCTCTGGATTTAGCAGCAGCAATTGGTTGCTGTACCTGCATGAGAATATCTCTACGATTGGCACTAATCTCTGGAGAAACTTGATTTTCCATGCTATATGCTGGTGTTTCCTCTTCGGGAGAAAAAGTAAATACACCTACATGATTAAACTGATGTCGCTCCACAAAATCTACTAGATGTTGGAAATGGGCATCTGTTTCCCCTGGAAAGCCCACAATAAATGTGGTACGTAAAACTGCTTCTGGTAGTTCTTGTTTAATCCGTTCAATGATGGCATCGTTAACCCTTCCTTGCCAAGGACGATTCATGGCTCGCAAGATTTCGGGATGGGAATGTTGCAGGGGCAAATCGAGGTAAGGAAGAACGTTGGGGGTATCTCTTATAGCGGCAATCACCGTGGGGGTTAGTCCCGTGGGATAAGCGTAGTGAATCCTAATCCAAGGGACATCAACCTTGCCCAGCTCAGTTAAAAGTTCGGCTAGCATGGGTTTTCCATACAAGTCCATGCCGTAGTTAGTAGTGATTTGGGAGATGAGAATTATTTCTTTTACTCCTTGAGATGCTAAAGAGTTAGCTTCAGCGACAATGGATTCGATAGAACGCGATCGCTGATTGCCTCTTAAATGAGGAATAATGCAAAAAGCACAGCGATAGTCACAACCTTCGGCTACCCTAAGATAAGCTACTCCTTCAGTAGTGGTACGATAGCGAGGTATTGTTTCATCGGCAATATAAATTGGTTCTTCAGTTATTTCTTGGACTCTTTCTCCTGTTTCGGTGCGCTCAATCACCCCCACAATTTTATGATAGTCTCCACTACCAACTACTGCCACAGCTTCGGGTAACTCTTCTAAAAGCTCTCCCTTAAAGTGCTGTGCCATACAGCCAGTAATGACGATTTTTTTATCAGCTTCGGCTAACTCAACTAAAGTACGAACTGATTCTTCTCTCGCATCTTGAATAAAACTACAAGTGTTAACGATTACATAATCAGCCAGTTCTTCATTGGAGTCTATTTGATAACCTGCTTGAGCCAGTAACCCGAGCATATGCTCTGAATCTATACGGTTTTTTTCACATCCCAAGTGGGATATGGCTATAGTTGGCTTGTTTGCCATTCTTTATCCTAATTTTAAAGACCAATACAAAGATTTTTATGAATTTGTATGTGTTAGTCAGAGATTACTACGCCGCTTGCACCCGTTCGGGCACTTGTCCTCGAATGGGGATAAACCCAAGAGATGGGGATAAGACAACGGAGCTTACTTTAACTATTGGTCAGACTCAATATCTTGATTGCTTGGAGCGTTAACCCCTGGTCTCAAACATCTATAAGCAGCTATGAAATATAAATAAATATAAATATTCAGACCAACTGTTGGATTATACTCTCTAGTTTCGCGGCGGAGCAGGAGCTAACCAGACAGTTTGTATTCCGCAAAACTATTTGTTATTTAAGACACCGTTTCTGACGGATTTTGAATTTTAGGTCAAGAGACCACGCCGTGAAACGACGGAGTACCTCTGACCGAATTCCGCGGTTAAACATATCTGTTGAGATACGTAAATAACCTTTTCGTTAAAATATATTAACAGATAAACTCCTCAGTGGGAATTAAAAGCAGCAAAATTACAGCATCTATCTGCAAAATTACTTCTAAATTAGACTTGATGGAAGTATATACAGTATTTAGCTTTGTCTGAGATAATAATAACTTTTGAAAAGGAGAAATAACAGGCGTGGTGGAGTCAACGTGGAATTAAAACAAATTTTTAAAGCAAGCAATCCAGTAATTGGTGTGGTTCATTTATCTCCTTTGCCTACCTCTGCTCGTTGGAAAGGCAAGCTGAAAGAGGTGATTGCCAGAGCCGAACAGGAAGCTACTGCCCTGTCAGCAGGAGGAGTTGACGCTATTATTATTGAGAACTTTTTTGATGCTCCGTTTACTAAAGATTGTGTCGATCCTGCAGTGGTAAGTGCCATGACTTTAATTGTCGATCGCCTGAAAGGAATGGTTATGTTACCCATTGGGATCAATGTTTTGCGTAACGATGCCAAAAGTGCTATGGCGATCGCCACCTGTACCGATGTGCAGTTTATTCGGGTAAATGTTTTAACAGGGGTTATGGCAACCGATCAGGGGCTAATTGAGGGCAAAGCCCATGAATTATTGAGATATCGTCGAGAATTAGGCTCTGATGTGGCAATATTGGCGGATGTTTTGGTTAAGCACGCTCGTCCTTTAGGAACACCTAATTTAACTACCGCAGTTCAAGATACCATTGAAAGAGGTTTGGCAGATGGCGTAATTCTTTCGGGATGGGCAACGGGTAGCCCCCCAACTCAAGAAGATTTAGAATTGGCATCCGCAGCAGCAGGAGACACTCCTGTGTTTATTGGTAGCGGTGCTAATTGGGAGAATATTCCTCAACTGATGCAAGCAGCTGATGGGGTAATTGTTTCTAGCTCTCTCAAACGCTATGGCAAAATCGGCGAAACTATCGATCCCATTAGGGTGAGCCAGTTTGTAGAAGCAGCTAAGTCTACTGTTAAAGAGGAAAAAGGTGCCAAATCGAACACTTCTGTGAGGCAATTGTAAGTAGTTCAATTCAAGCTTAATTTAAATTCAGGCTATAAAAGTTATAATTTGGACAATAAAAAAGCTCTTAGTTATTAGCCATTAGCTATTAGCTATCAATTAAACTTATAGATTAATATTTAGTGTTATGCGCCGCAGACGTTCTTTACCCTGGATATACCGCTGGTCACGACCAATTATTGGGGCAATAGCCATTTCTGGAGCAATTCTCACGGCTTTTTTGACTATCAAAAAGTTGACTGGAAGCACCCTCGAATGTGGCATAGAATCTGCTGGAGCAGGTTGTGGAGGCGTACTAAATAGTGCTTATGCGACAGTGTTTGGCTTGCCTTTAAGTTTGTTTGGTTGTTTAGCTTATATCAGCATGGCAGCTTTTGCCCTAGTTCCTTTAGCAATTAATAGAGATCGTCAGAAAGAACTCAAAAAACAGTTAGAAAACCTTACTTGGTGGTTTTTACTAGCAGGTAGCATTGCCATGGCGGTATTTAGTGGCTATCTGATGTATGTCCTAGCTACGGAGCTCAAGGCAGTATGTCCTTACTGTATTGGCTCGGCATTATTTTCTCTCAGTCTGTTGATCTTGACTATTACTGGTAGAGATTGGGAAGATTTGGGACAAATACTGTTTACGGGAGTTATCGTCGCCTTGATTACGATAGTTGTGACTCTGGGCATTTACTCTAATGTCAATTCTTCCATTGCTCAAGCTAATGGCACACAGGAAGAAGTAGTCGATCCCAAGGATGGAAAAATTATTATTCCCGAACCTGAGGGTAATCCGCAGCCTCCCTACGGTTGGGAAATTACCACTATTTCTGGGGAAGAAGAAATTGCTTTGGCGAAACATTTGACCGCTACTGGAGCCAAAAAATATGGTGCTTTTTGGTGTCCCCACTGTTATGAACAAAAGCAATTATTTGGTCAAGATGCGTTTGCTGAAGTCAATTACATTGAATGCGATCCTCAGGGTAAAAATCCTCAGAGAGATGTCTGTCTGGCGGCGGGAGTTCAATCTTTCCCCACCTGGGAAATTGACGGCAAGTTATACCCAGGAACAAAAGTTTTAGACGAATTAGCAGAACTATCTCAGTATGAGAAAAATAAAGGTTTCAAATACAAGCTGTAACTAATATAATTCATGACTTTTATTCTCGATCCTTCGTCCTTTTCAAACAAGCTGCTAAAATCTAGCTCTGTGTAATTGCACATGAAACTAGAAATAGTGTTCAATCGAGAAGGGAGTAGAAAGCGATCGCATGAATAAACTTTTGGTTGGGCTTGTTAGTTCAATTATTTTGTTACTTTCAAAAACAACTATCGCCCAGGTTAAACCTCTAGAAGAATCACCAAAGAAGAAATTAGCTCAAACTCAAATTACTTTTACTCCTCTAGCGGAACAGTTATTGTCTCAACCTACAGCCAAGCATTTGGGTAAAGGAGCGGTTTCCATAAATCTAGATACCCGTACCTTTTTTTTTCCTGATTTAGTGAGAGGAGCTGTTGATAATGATGATACTGCGGTCAACTATAACACTGGTTTTAGCTGGGGCATTACCGACAACTTGCAGTTAACTCTACAGTTTCAGCACGTAGACAGTAGCTCTCCTGTTAGACAAGGAGAATTTACTTCAGAACGTACAGAAGATAACGAAGCGGCTATTGAACTTAAGCAACGTATCTGGAGCAATCAAGATGAAACTCAAGCTTTAAGCGGTGTGATAGCTGCTTCCTGGGGGACTCGCGGTTTTATGTTCACCAGAGACCAAGAATCTACTGAAATTAATAATCGAGATATTTTTGTCTCTCTTGCTATACCTTTTACTGCTAACGTTGGCGATCGCTGGCAATTTAACTTTGCTCCCACGGTGGCGTTTTTTAGAGACGAAAGCGCTGTTTTCTTTCGTCGTCTCCCCGATGATGATGAGAGTTCTTTTGGTACGGTTTTGGGTTTGGGCGGGGGAGCTGCTTATAAAATAAACTCCCGATTATTTATTTTTAGCGATGTGTTTTTGCCCCTAACAGGTAATAACAGTATCAATCGAGATTCAGGCGAACCCGACCAGGCGATCGTTTATAATGCAGGACTACGTTATTTGACCAATCCTCGTCTGGCTTTGGATATCTATGCTACTAATACTTTTGCTAGTTATGCACCTCTTTCTCTGACCGCTGACAGAGATTTTGTGGGTTTGGGAGCTAATTTGGTGTTTATGCCTGATATATTTTCAGCTAATCGTCGTTATGGAGAGAGCTTTGGAGAAACTCAACCCGATACCAAATCTCTAACTACAGATGGTTTAGCTTTTTTTGATGGTGGAACTTTACCTAGCGGCAAGTTCTTATTTCAGTTACAGGGTGGTAGCCAAGGGGTTTTAACTGCTATCCGTTATGGCTTACTCAAAGATTTTGAAGGGGGCATTTTCCTCGATTATGTTGCGGGAGACGTCGATGAATCTGAACAGGGTATTAACGCTAAAATACGGTTTTTAAATCAAGCTGAGAATGCTCCTATTACTCTTAGTGGAGCTGTTAGTGCTAGTCTCACAAATGAACCATTTATTAATTTTAGAGAAAACGATGCAACTGCCTTTGAAAGTCTGGGTTTAGATAAGAGCTTACCTATCTTTATCCCTGGAGGAGATGAAGGAGCAGAAGGCAAACTATTTATTATTACTTTTTCTTTGCCTATTAACTACGAAATTAGTAGTGGTACAGCAGTTTGGCTCACACCAATTTTAGGTTATGTACAACGGGAAGGATTAGAATTAGGTGGATTTAATTTAGGTGGTACGATCGCCCTTAATCAAGAAATTGGTTTATTAGGAGAAGTCGGGGCTAATTTTGCGGGAGAGGGTAATAGCCTTATTGATGGACAACTAGAGGATAAAATTCCGTGGACAGTTGGGGTACGTTGGACACCATTATCTTTGTTGGGTAAAAAAGCTTCTAATGATAATAGCGATCCTTATTTAGAACTATATCTGACTAATCGTGTTGGCTCTTCTACTTGGCATCAATTAAGAGTAAGAGAAGATAACGACGTTGCAATTGGAGCTGGTTTATCTGTACCTTTCTAGTTGATTATTAATTGTTTCAACAAATACTTGGCTAACTTGAAAATTATTACATATAGTTTTTATGGTGCAATGCAAATCAGATTATTTAGGGCAGAAGATACCGAACAAATCGCTAATCTATTTCACGATACAGTTCGCAAAATTAATATTCAGGACTATTCTTGGAAACAAGTTATAGCTTGGTCTCCTGATGATATTTATTTTAGAAATTGGTTGAAAATATGTTCTAGCAGATTTACTTATGTTGCTGAAAAAGATGAAAAAATTATTGGTTTTGGTGAATTAGAAGCAGATGGTCATATTGATTGTTTTTATTGTCATCACAATTATCAACGTCAAGGAGTCGGCAAGAAAATATATCAAGCAATAGAAACTAAAGCTTTAAAATTAAATCTAACTCGTTTATTTACCGAAGCTAGTATTACCGCTAAACCATTTTTTATCAATCAAGGATTTTTAGTTATCAAAGAACAGCAGGTAACTCGCAGAGAAAAAATATTTATTAACTATTTAATGGAAAAAGTTTTAAGTACGTCGATCTAATTAAGTCAATCTATTCAATTATAAAACGTTAATCTTTAATAAAGTGAATCTGTTGAATTTATATTATGAGTAAATATGAGCAAAATTGCCATTATTGGTTGTGGCGTAGTGGGAGCAGCGATCGCCTATGAACTTAGCCTTATTCCAGGATTACAGATCACTGTAATTGAAAAGAATACAACCGCTTCTGGTTCAACAGGTGCTGCTTTAGGGGTTTTGATGGGAGCAATTAGCCAGAAGAAAAAAGGTAGAGCTTGGCGACTCCGCGCTACGAGTTTGAAACGCTATGAAACTTTAATTCCTGAGCTTGAAGCTAAAACAGGGCAAGAAATCCCCGTTAATCGTCAGGGTATTTTTAAGCTATTGTTTGCAGGAGAAAATCTGGAGAAATGGCAAAAATTACAAGAGTTTCGCTCCTTTGAAGGGTGGAATTTGATAATTGGCGATCGCGCTTATGTCAGTCAGCAATGTCCTCATTTAGTTAATGACAATATTATTGGTGCGGTTTATTCTCCCCAAGATAGACAAATTGATCCAGTTAAATTAACCGAAGCTTTAGTAACTGCTGCCACTGCCAATGGGGTAAAGTTTCATTTTGGGGTAACTGTAGAAAATTTCGTGACTCAACCAGCAAGTCAGGGTGAACTATTAAACTGCCAACAACTAAAAACCAGCACAGGCAACATTGAAGTTGAGCAACTAATTATCTCGGCAGGTTTGGGTTCAACTCCCTTAACTGAGTCGCTACAACAAACAATTCTGATTCGCCCCGTGTTAGGACAAGCTATCAAATTAAAGTTGGATCGGCCTCTGGGTAATCCTGATTTTCAACCCGTAATTACAGGCAACGATATTCACATCGTACCTTTAGGCAATCAAGAATATTGGCTGGGGGCAACGGTTGAATTCCCCAGCGAAACAGGAGAAAGTATCGCTGATGCTGAATTACTCGCCAAAATCCAACAAGAGGCGATCGCTTTTTGCCCTTTGTTGAAAACAGCAACTATCCTCAAAACTTGGTCTGGTAAACGTCCTCGCCCCGAAGGTATTCCTGCCCCGATTATTGGCAATTTATCAGGATACAGTAATGTTTTACTAGCGACGGCGCACTATCGTAATGGTGTCTTACTTGCCCCTGGAACAGCCTTAGAAGTAGTTCAGATGATATCTAAGATAAAAAATTAAGAGGTTTAAACATCATAAATATCGACAATCATCCCGAGCAAAAATGTATTACCATCAAGCTCTTGAAAACAAGATTTTTTAGTAACAATTAATTTATTGTTGCCTTG
>JASJDX010000177.1 GCA_030064975.1 Pleurocapsa sp. MO_192.B19 | reverse complement strand
ATGGAATGCTGCACTGCACCGAAAGCCAGCAGCTAGCTAATGCCAAAGATACTAAAAGGATTTTAAAATCGTGGGCTACCGAACCTGTAGAGTTCTCTCGCTATAAAGAAATACTCAATACAAAATAACCTCAAACATTAAAAAGCCAATACAAAATTAAGGTTTTTAACGTTTAACCAATAATAGACGCGGGAAGTCTTTGGAAGGTTATGATATTCATGTAACTAAATTGTTTGGGACGAACGTGTGTTCCTGTCTCAGAGTAGTGTAAATGTTTTGCGGACAACCACTAGACTGAGCCAACTTTCTATGGATGTAACCCGCCCCATAGTTAAGATTGTACCGCGTTTGTCTGTCATCCTCAACTCTTAAATCATGGATACAGACCGTACACAACTACACCAAAACCCTCAAACTCAACTAAATCAAGAATTTGATCGAGTTTTACCCCATCATTTAACTGAATGGCAAAATAGTTCAGTTGACCATAAATTAACAATTCTTAACTTAATTTCCCTCTCAGGATTTACTACCTACGAGTATCTTCTTTACGGACTGCCCGATACCGAACGTCGTAATGATGGTCGTCTGCGGGATAAATGGTTAAATCGCTACGCAGCGATCGCAGAGAGTGATAGTTGGTGGGTTTCAGGATTAGACCCCCTGAATAACTGGCAGAAGATGATTTGGGGACGCTTAAAGCCTGATAATCCGAGGATTATTGGCAGCAAAAATAAACCGATTAAATATGAGTCGCCCCCAAAAGTCGCTAACCGCGTCACTTACTTTGATGTTCCCCAACATATTTGGGATAAGGTAGCCCAACGCTATGGCATTAAGCGTTATCACTCTCCCCTAGCTCAACGTTTAACCGCCAAGCCCCATAGGGGCGGGTGTCGGGTGTTGGGGGTTGGGTGTCGGAATAAACACCATCCCAACTTAGAAGCTTACTATCTAACAGAAACAGGTAAAAAGCAATCTCTATTAGACTGCCTAGCTGACGGCATTAAACCATCTTTTCTACAACAGGTTCAAACCCCTCAATCTGACCCTACACCCCACACCCAAACCCCTAAACCCTATTGTTTCTGGTCGTGGCTTGAGCAGTATCCCCAAATTCCAATTATCCTGACTGAAGGAGAAAAAAAAGCTGCTTGTTTACTTTCAATGGGTTTTGTGGCGATCGCTTTACCTGGAATCTGGAATGGGCGGGTTGGTAAAAAAGGAAAAGAAAAGTTACATCCTGACTTAGTGCCCATGGCTCAGAAAGGACGTAAATTCACCATCCTCTTTGATTACGAAACCCAACCCAAAACTCGCTATGCCGTCTATCAAGCCACTCGACGCACAGGGCAAGCCATTGAAGCTGCTGGGGCAGAATGTGAAGTAGCAATCTTACCAGGACCTGAAAAAGGTGTTGATGATTTTGTAACCGCTCGTGGCGAAGAAGCGGAAAGCTTATTAAGCGCGATTATCGATGACGCACACAGTCTAAAAGACTACCGACGGCTCTGTTTCCCAAAAAAACGGGGACTCAGTGATAAATATCCCCCCAATGTCAAACTCAACACTCAATTCTTAAGTAATGCAGTGAGCCTACCAACAATGGGGCTGGTAGTTCTTTGGAGTGGTATGGGGACGGGAAAAACCGAATTAATGGCTGGGTTCCGTAAGCTTTATCCTACTATGCGCTTTCTTAACTGCGGTCATCGGGTAAATCTGCTGAAAAATCTCTCCAAGCGGTTAAATACAGCGATGTATTCGGCGTTATCTATTGGAGACTTCCATTCGGCACTTAATCTCTCGATTACAGTAGATAGCTTATATAAACTGCAAACTGATTTAAATGAATACGGCTGTATCTTTATTGATGAAGCCTGTCAATTTTTAGCCCACCTTCTTCATAGTAAAACCTGTAGGTCACATCGGGCATCCATCCTAGAGGTTCTAGAATACATTGTCCGCAAAGCCAAATTAGTGGTATTAGCCGATGCCCACATGGATGATGTTACGGTTGATTTCTTCCGTGCTATGCGCCCAGAAGGGGAAGTTCCCTTTATTATTAAGAATGATTACAAGGAAACAGGCAGAACGGTTTATCTCTATGAAGGTGACGATAATAGTGCCTTAGTTTCTAAAATTTTTACTGCCCTGATGCTAGGACTAAAAATCATGGTGGTATCAGATTCTAAAAAGTTTATCAAGAAGCTAGAAGCTGCCATGACGGTGAAGGTTTTTGATAACCAGCCACTTTTTGGTACTGACGGTCAGTTAGATAGTAAATCAGAGAATAAACTACGTATCTGGTCAATTCACGCTGAAAATAGCGGTAGTGAAGAGAATGTGGCATTTATCAGGGATATTTCTGAAGAAGTTAAAAAGGTTGATGTCCTACTAGCTTCTCCCAGTTTGGGTACAGGAGTAGATATTCCTAATTACCATTTTGACGCGGTATTCGGGGCTTTCCACGCGGTAAGCCAAACTGCTACAGAATGCGCCCAATCTTTACACCGCTATCGTCCCCAAGTCCCCTTACATATCTGGGTCGCTCCCCGTCCGCCATTTGGGTATAAAGAAACTAATGCTGCCAAGATTAAGCAGCGGATGCTTGAGCTTAACCAGATGACGGCATTTTTAATTCGCATTGACCTCGAAACTGGCAGACGTGGTGCTGAAAAAGACTGGGCTTTAGATGCTTATTGCGAAATTGAAGCTAATCGCAACCGTTCAATTAATAATTTACGGGATGATTTATACGCCCTATTAAACGAGATGGGGTATAATCTGACTCTTGCTGAATCAGAATCCGATCCCAAAGTCGCTAGTGTATTATTTGAAGCTGGTCAAACTTTAGACACTGCTCACCAACTAGCTGTAGTTCAAGCTAACAATATTAGCAGCAGCGAATATTTAAGCCGTCAGTCTAAAGAATATCTTCAGCCAGAAGAGCTTGTTGAGTGCGAAAAGTATCGAATTAAGCGCGATTACGGAATGCCTGTTACAGAAGAATTGGTCAAGCAGGATGCTGGTGGCTACCTGATTAGTAAGTTAATTGCTCTAGAATCTCTGCTAGCTCCCGACCAAGGGGAAATTATCGCTCCAATAACGGGTAAAAAATATCCCGCACCACCACAGATTGTAGCCGAAAGGGACATAAGAGAACGGGATAATTTACCTCTGTGTATGGATTGGCATAATTACTCTGGTAAGTGGTTAGCCCGTCATATTTTAGGTTTACCCAAGATACTTACCCGATTACTGGCAGGAGAAGAAATCTGTGCCACTGACCCCGATCTAGTACGGATGAATCAGACTGCCGTTGCTACTCGCGCCCATATTAAAGCAATCCTTGGTTTTACCATTCCAGAGAATTGTAAACCGATGTGGTTGCTAGGAATCTTAATCGGACAACTGGGATTAAAAATGATTGGTCGTAAAAAGGGCAAACGGGGACAGCAAGTTCGATATTACAGTTTGTCAGTTGAAGAATTAGCTTTTGCTGTAGAGGTTTTGCAATACAGAGATCTACAGAGGCGGTCAAAAGCCGAACGGGAACGGGAAATTGAGTCGAATAATCGACTCCATCAGGTGAGAATGCAGACACAGTACGGGATTGACCCGCCAAGTGTCTCGGTAGCCACTCCCCCCCTAAAAAGGGATATCTATCCTTTAGAGGGGGTGGTGGATACGGTCGAAGATGAGTCGAAAAATGTCGAAGATAGTTCATTTGAACCATCACCTGACACAAATGAAAAGCTTAAACCGTGTCTGGAATTGTTAGAGGGAACAATTAATTTAGGTTTATCGTTAATCAAAGAGCTTGTAGTTAAGCTGCTGACAAACAATGGCATACAAAACCATATTCAAAAAAGTTGGCTACTACAATCAAAGAAACTGATTACCGTGTATATGGGGGATGGATAATTTGACTTCCTCCTCTCCCTACGCGACTGACCGTCGCTAAAGGAAGAGGATTCCTACAGGAGTTATACCCCGTCGGTGGGTTGACTCTTCAACGGGAGTTCCAACGAAACGGACATCTCACGGTCTTGAGGAGACCTCAAGACCCGTGTCCTCCTCCCTCCAAGTCCAAGCAAGGCAAGTCCTGCCTCTCTAATATTCAAACTGCCAACATAATCAGCGTTAGCTGTGTAGTTACAACTTTTTTGCTGACAACAAAAAGTAGCTTGAGTCTTTCTGTTGTCAGCGGATATATAACCACATTTAGGACATCTTCTCGAAGTGTTTTTAGGATTAACTTGAATTAGCTGTCCACCATTCCAAGCTAATTTATACTCAAGTTGACGGATAAATTCACCCCATCCTTGAGCGAGAATAGCCCTATTTAATCCAGACTTTTGTTTGACATTTGTGCCTGGATTTTCTCCTGTTCCTTTAGCTGAACCCGTCATCTTGGCTATCTTTAGATTTTCAAGTATTACTATTGCGTGATTTTTGCTTAGTGTACTTGAAATCTTATGCAAATAATCATTACGAGTATTGGCAATGCAGATATGGAGCTTGGTTATTTTAGCTTTTAATCTTCTCCATCTATTAGAAAACTTTTCTTTTTTTGCTAACTGTTTTTGTAGTTTAGCTAATTGGTTTTTGAGTTTTTTAAATATATTTAATGGTTCATAATATTTTTGATTACTCAAACTTAAGAATCTGGTTATTCCTAAATCCCCACCAATAATAGAACTAGAAGAATGTTTTGATATTTCTCTATCTATTTCTACTTGGATAGATACAAACCAATACTGTCCTTTTTTAGAGATAGTTATATTTTTAGCATCCCCAAGTACATCTTGACTTTTGTTGTATCTAATCCAACCAATTTTAGGTAAGAATACCCTGCCGTTATCATTATCTATTTTGAATCCTTGTGGATAACGAAACGAATCTCGCTGTCCTTTCTTTTTGAACCTGGGAAACTGTTTAGGATTAGTTTGATCAAAAGCTTCTTTGAGAGCTTGAGATAGATTTTTTAATGACTGTTGCAAAGCTTGAGAATGAACTTGCTTCAGGAAAAACAACTCTTCTTGTTTTTTCCATTGGGTTAATTCTTTAGTTAATCCAGCATAAGACAAGCAAGACTGTTTAATATTCAATCTTTCTTTTTGAAAAGCCAATGCTTTATTCCAGACCAGACGCGAACAACCCGCAAATTGAGCTAACTTTCGGCTAATAGTCTGATTGGTCTTAAGTCTAAATTTATATGCTTGGCGTATAATCATAGATTAATATTACAATTGGTCTATGAAAAAATCAAGTAGCATTAGAACAGGTAGACATTGTGTTTTTAAACTTCATGTTCATTTGGTTTTTGTTACCAAATATAGAAAGAAAGTATTTACAGATGAAATACTCAAAGAGCTAGAAGTTATTTTCAAAGATGTATGCAAAAACTTTGAAACTGAACTCGTTGAAATGAACGGAGAGACAGAGCATATCCATTTACTTTTGAACTATCCACCCAAAGTATCTATTTCCAAGTTAGTTAATAGTCTTAAAGGAGTTTCTTCTAGGCTGATTAGAAAACAGCATCCAGAATTAAAAAAAAGCTATTGGAAAGGTGGATTATGGTCGCCTAGTTACTTTGCTTCGTCTTGCGGTGGTGCGCCATTATCTATAATTAAACAGTACATTCAAGAACAAACTCGTCCCTTATAGGTTATCGCGCTCGCTTATATCCCCGCCCTAAGAAGAGACGGGGCTTTACGCTCGCAATGGTAAAGCGAACATTAACTATAAGGTTCAAAACAGTTCATATTATTCTGGGCAACAGCAGCATCAATAAGATGACGAATACTTCTATCTTTTAGCGGTCTAGTTTGAATCAAGGCATTCGAGATGATCGGTTCGCTGCGTTCGTAGAGGGCAACTGCCTTTTCTCCGTTGTGAGCATTGCTGTAAAGAATACCATCAACTTTTTGATAAATGTGAGTCTCCAGGTAAAAATAGCGCGACCAAGCTTGAGAAACAAACCTATCTGCGACCGAACCTAAAGCTGCCACTGAGCCTGCTGCCATTGCTCCTTTATCTCTAATATCTAGTAGTAGTAATGGCTGTTCGATTATGGCAACTGCCACCTCATAATCTTTAAATTCCACTATTTTGGTATCGCCAAAAAGCTCTACCAAACAGCAATCAAGGGTATATCCCCAGTAGGTAATACCCCGTTCGGGGTCTTCTTTCCCCTTCAACTTCGTTGCCTCCTCTTTAGTCAGGGGTTGTTGGTGGTCAAAGCGTAATAGTGGCCCAAAATAACGATAGGTGTTGGCTTGAGTTTTATAACGACTGGCAGGATTAAAAATCCTAACTAGTGGTGTTTTAGCTTCAACTGTTTCATACTGGGGACGAGGAGTAACTGTAGGTGGTGGAGGTAGAATTAAGACCATGCTTTAATTTTTAAAATACTACTCCAACAGATTGAGCGGACTCGACGACTCTTTCTATCTCTCCTGTTTTTAGTACTTCTAGGGGCGACATACCCCCAAAATAGGGTGAGGGATTAACTAACCAACTAACTTTTGCGAGGTTCGAGCAATCTAAAGCATTAAGAACTCTACTCAAACCATCAATAATGCCATCGCTAGTATTGGCATCAAACTGCCAAAGAGGAAACCACCATTTCTTGTTATCCTTGATGGCAATTAAACTGCCAGCTTTAAGCCGATTTAGGGGAGCTTGTCTAGAGTCATAGTCCAAAATCTCCATGACCTGATTAACATCCACCGTGTCCTTTAATAATTCCCTGCGGTAGTTAAAAGAATTAAGAATATTTTGAATGTGAAGTTTTTTTCGCTCCTGGGGAGAATACTCTTTGTCAGAGAGTAATTTAACAAATTCATCGTCTGATGAAGAGCTGTTTTGAACTCGATTGAGACTATCGGCGATCTCCGCTAGAATTGCAGGAGATTCTTCATCAAGTAGAGTTTGAAAAACCGAAAGTAGCTTATCCCCTGGTGAAATCTTTTGACGAGGTATGTCCAGTTTTCTAGTGATAGTTCCTGAAGTCATAGCTTTTACTTTAGCTTCAACATTTATGCAATTAATGTCCAGTGTAGCAGTTAAAGAAGTAAAAAAGGAATGATGGGATTGAGTTGATGGAAAATCCCATTATCAATAACTAGGCTTACCCAGACATGGCGCGAGGCCCCGATCAGGACTCGACCCGTACCATTTATTTGGCATCGCCCACTTCGAGGATAATGGTTAATGTTGCAGATTGACAGTCACGCGATCGCGCTTTTGCTTCGCTATAAATGGTTAATTTGATGAGATAATTTTTGACAAAGATTTGTTGAGAATTATCTATGTCAGATCTGACGAGTGCGCTAACTCGTTTAGAAGCGTCTTTATCTACAAAAATTGGTTCGTCATTTAAAATTGACGAAGTACCAGACGTTGTTGCTCAATTGCTAGCCCAAAAGCGCTCGCCTAATACTCGCCGAGCTTACAAGAAAGATCTCAACGATTTTTTCAGAGTAATGGCTGATGGTGAACCGACTCTTGATTTAGTCTTAGAATTTCTCCACCTAGAACAAACCACTGCTGTGCAATTGGTTCTCAGCTACAAAGCCAAGTTAATCTCATTTGGATTAAAAGAAGCTACCGTTAACCGTCGCCTTGCTGCGATCAAATCCTTAGCCGCACAGGGTCGAAAAATTGGTGTCTGTAGCTATACCCTAGAAGATGTAAAAGGAGAAAAAATTAAACCCTATCGCGATACAACAGGGGTAGATAAAGATGCTTTTATTAAGGTTTTGGCTATTGCCGCTCAAAAACGCTCGGTTAAAACTAAACGCTCCTCACTCAAGGGAATTAGGGATTATGCCTTATTGAGATTGCTATGGGGTAATGCCCTCAGACGTAGTGAAATATCTCTGACTAATATTTCGGACTTTGATGTCGAGGGCAAAACCTTATCAATCATAGGAAAAGGTCAGGGTAGCGAAAAACAGATCATTAGCTTACCGAATCAAAGCGCGATCGCCATCGGTGAATGGTTAGTCGCTAGGGGAACGGCTAAACTTGATGATCCCTTATTTATTGCTGTGGATAATGCCAACTACGGACGGCGGTTAAGTGGTAATGGGATTTACACTATTGTTGACCGCATCTGTAAAAAGGCTGGGATCTCTAAGAAAATGTCACCTCATAGAATCAGACATAGTTCTATTACCGCAGCTTTAGATGCTACCGATGGCAATATACGTAAGGTACAGAAGTTAAGTCGTCACGCCGACATTAATACAGTAATGACCTACGACGATAATCGAACTAACTATCAAGAGGAAATGAGTCAGTTATTGGATGATTTGGTTTAATTAATACTTAATTGCTAGATTCTGTTGTTTAGATGTTCAGATGTTTAAATGTTCAGATGTTTTATTCTCTTTGAATGGCCTAAATATAGGGTTCGTGCGACCAAGTGCAGCCTCCCTCTGAAACCCTTGTTATATAAAGGATACAGAGTCAGAGTTTTAAATCTTTGATGCTCGCTAAAATATAAGTTACATAAATATTTCTTTCAAACGCATCTATAGCAAAAAAAACTTTGCCTAAAATGAAACCTGAGACACCTCAAGTTACTTATCTAAAAGCATTGTAACTATGTCTTGAATTTTAAAAACATTGCCTAAATGAGTCCAAACTAGGCAATGTTATCATTTGTATTTATTATATTTAAGCTTCAAAAATAGGGTAAAAAACATTGTTCTTAACCTAAACTTAACCTAGTTGCCCCATATGACACAAACCTTCTATTTAGGCCTGAATATAGCTAAAAACATCTTATAGTTCAAACATTTAATAATCTAAAAGCTTCAACATTTAAATGCTTAACTTCGAGAATTCAACCAAGTCTCAATTAGTTCCTCAACAATACTGCTCATTTCTTTCTCTTCATCAATGGCGATCGCCTTAAGCTTTTTGTGCATTTTTTTTGGTAGATAAACCGTCGTTCTGGTGTAATCAGGATTGGCACTTTTGGCAACTCTAGATGTCTGAGCATCTGTATGTTTGGATGTTGAGACGTTTGAATTGGAATTATCTGCTTGAACTTTAGGTGTTTGAATGTCTGAATTATCAAATGTTGAAATGTTTAAACTTTTAGATGTTTCGACATCCGACTTAGAATCAGACTTTTTCTTTCTTCTAGACTTTTGAACATCTGAATGTTTAGATGTCTGAGCATTTTTATTTTTGCCTACAACACCCATTAAACCTTCAAACCTATTTTCCTTGGTCATTGACTATCTCCTTAGCTACATCTACATAACATTGCCAAGCGCTCGCGGAATACGAATCTTTGACAGCATAAACGGGAACACCTTCTAGGGCTGCTTTTTGAAACACAGCCAATCTACGGATACTTGACTCAAATATGGGTAATTCAGCATTGGCGAGCGCCGATCTTGCTTCGATTCCTGCTTTATTGGGTTTTGGGGGAACAATAGTTAGCAAAATGCGATAGCTAGTATCGAGATCGTGGAGAGCATCAACCATCTTTAGAGTTGCTCCTAATGCTAAAGCATCTGGACTAGTAGGTAAGATCAATAAGTCACATCCTTCGGCTATAGTTTTTAATTCATCTTCATCGGGTCTGGCTGGAGTATCAATAATAATATTTTCGTATTTACGAGCAAACTTTACCGCTTGCTTCTCATCTACTACTTTAAATGGGACTTGACCTCTTTGACCCCAATCAGTTGCCGAACGGTTGGCATCTCCATCTACTAATAAAGTAGGTGCTAATTTGTGAAAGTAGGCAGCCAGATGAAAGGCTGTAGTACTTTTTCCTACACCACCTTTAAAGGACGCTACAGTAATAATCATTTTTAAAGCCGTGAAAACTCAAATTTAATCTATCAACATCTAGATGTCCAGTAATTTAAACATCCAGATGTTTTTTATGCCATTATCGTGTGTTTTCTTCTTTACTCAAATCAATCCCTAACTAGAAACAGTTGACCGCGACGATTGAATTGCAGCTAAACGAGCTTTCAAGAGCGATATATTGTCTAGATCGAGGTGAAAATTAAAAACCATAACTCGGTCAACTTTGGTCAACTGCTGACGGACATAGTTTTCGACTAGCCGAGATACGATAACTAGCTCTGCTTGCTCTAAAATTTCTGGGTTTTGCTGAAGGTCTTTTTTATCTATAGCTTGAAGATTTAAATAATGAATGCCAGCTTTTTCTAACGAGACTTTCATCGCTTCACTTTCTGCTTTCTCCTCGGCAACAAGCAGAATATGTGCATGACGAGGTAAGGATGAAAGCTGTATCAATAGTTCCAATTCTGGTTTAACATCAATAGCAAAAACTTCAATATCGGGAGTCGAAGACGATGTAACCGACCATAAAAGTTGAGCTGTCGTAATGACCAACTCAGCAGCTTTTAGCTCAAGTTGGCTTTTTTTACTATTCGCTTTACTTTCTGACCAAGGAAGAAACGATAAAGGGACTCCAATTTCAGAGCTTATCGCCTCACATATATCTTTTTCATACTGTTTGGTAGCCACAAATACTACTTTCAAAGGTGTATCAACTGTACGAGAAGAGAGGAGTGCTTGTGAATACGCAGCTACTCCAAACTCTGATGCACTTAATCCAAATTGAGCTGCTAGATCGTAAGCCTCGGCTAGCAGAGCGTAAATATGCTGGTGACTTCTGCTTTTTTTGACGATTTCGTTTGAACTGACAAAAGTTCCTTTTCCCCTTTGAGCGATTAGATAACCAGATTCAATTAGGTCATTGTAGACTGCCGCCACTGTGTTGTGGTTGACTCCCAGATGCTTGGCGAATTCAACTACAGTTGGTAAAGTGTCACCCGATTTTAATTCATTCAAAGCAATTAATAGCTGCACCTGTCCAATGATTTGAGCCTTAATATTTATAGGCGAACCAGGGTCAACAATAATAGGGAGGTTGGACATATTTTGTGTAATTGGTTATCCGACAGGGTAAATTGTTTCTAGTTGGAAAAAAGCTGTTCGTTGCTTTTGTCTAGTATGTAATATCAACTTTAATTGATATTAATTCTAGTAATTGAAAGTAATAGAAATATTTATATTTGTTTTTGGTTGTCATCGAAAATATTCTATTGTCTTCTAAATTACTTACCTTCGCTCCACTTTATTTGAGATTTTTTGGGAAGCATCGAGCCATTTTTTCGAGTTTTAATGTAGAATACGAGCAGGTTAATACCAATTGAAGCGAATTTTCTCAATTTTTCCCCAAGTAAAGTTAAACAGAATACATTTCGCTCAAGTTCAATTGTATTAAAAGCGCGAAAACTATTTATTTTTTTTAGTCTATGCGACTCTTTTTTCAGCTTCGATCAAAGTTTCAACATCTAAAAATAGATAGTTTCAAATTAGTCGTGGGCATCGCTAAAAAAGCGATAAGTTTAAGCTGGCAAAAAAAAGATTGAAGTTTGATAAGCTGTCTATTAACAATGCAAGTCAATAGTCTTTCTTAGGAATAAGAATTAAATAACATCCAAAAATAGACAGAGTAATGATAGTGTGAATCTATCTAGTGACCAAATTCTAAGAGAGATGAATCCCTATCGAGCTGAAGTAGAACAGCAAATGCAACAGTTT
>JASJDX010000176.1 GCA_030064975.1 Pleurocapsa sp. MO_192.B19 | reverse complement strand
TTGTGTCTACATTAATTGAAGGTTTATTTAACGGTCTTAGTATTGGTTCGGTATTGCTGATTGCAGCTTTAGGCTTGGCAATTGTCTTTGGACTGATGGGAGTAATTAACCTCGCTCACGGTGAGTTGATGATGATCGGGGCTTATGCAACTTTTGTCGTTCAAAATGTGTTTAAACCTTTGGGCGAACCTTGGTTTAGTTTTTATATTATCGTAGCAATTCCGATCGCCTTTATCGTTTCTGCGATTGTCGGCTTGATTCTAGAACGAGGGGCAATTCGTTTTCTTTATGGTAGACCTTTAGAAACTCTCCTGGCTACTTGGGGAGTTAGCTTAATCTTACGCCAGTTTGTCCGTAGCGTTGACTGGCTGTTATTTATCTCTCTGGGAATATTCGCGCTTCTGTTTGTCGGCGGGATGGAATTAGTTAAACGTAAAACAGACTGGACGAGAATTAAAAACCAAGTAATGGCTTTGTTGTTGCTTCTGTCTGGAGGAATTGCGATCGCTTTTTACTCTTTACTCAGTAAAAATCCAACTTTAACCAAAGCTTGGTTTAGTGCTAGAAACGTCGATGTTACCGCCCCTAGTTGGTTGCGCGGAGGAACCAGAATCTTAGGGATTCAAATGCCTTACGTGCGTTTGTTTATTATCGTCTTGACGATTCTGTGTTTGATTGGTGTGTACTGGTTTTTACAACGTTCTACCTGGGGTCTAAAAATTCGCGCCGTGACTCAAAATCGTACCATGAGTGCTTGTTTGGGTATTCCTACAGATAAGGTAGATGCTTTGACTTTTGCCCTCGGTTCGGGTTTGGCGGGAATTGCTGGTTGTGCTGTTAGCTTACTCGGTTCGGTAGGACCAAATACTGGACAAAACTACATTGTCGATACCTTTATGGTAGTAGTCGTCGGCGGTGTAGGAAATCTTTTGGGGACGGTGGTAGCAGCAATTGGCATTGGTATTATCAATTATTTAATCGGTTCGGGAACTTTGGCTTTATTTTTGACTTCGATCGATGCTTCTCAAGCTTTAATTGATTTCTTTTTGTTTTTTGCTACTAGCAGCATGGCTAAAGTGATGGTATTTGCTTTAATTATTACTTTCTTGCAAATCAAACCTGCGGGATTATTCCCCCAAAAAGGAAGAACTGCCGAACTATAAACGATTAAGAATTAACCATGAATTTAGAATTTGAGACAGGAATACAAAGAAAGCAGAAAGAACGTAGGTATAAACTGATTGAAATCGCTGTTATTTTAACTGCAATTATTATTTTGGCGGCAATCTTGCCTAGCGTCATACCTGCTTTTAGACTGCGTCTGATCGGTCGATTTTTGTCTTTAGCAATTGTGGCTTTGGGTATCGATCTGATCTGGGGCTATACAGGTTTACTCAGCTTAGGTCATGGTATCTTTTTTGCCCTGGGTGGTTATGCTTTAGCGATGTACCTCAAGTTACAGCTACCAGAAGCTCAAATACCTAGCTTTTTCACTCTTTATGGGGTACAAGAACTACCCTGGATTTGGCAACCTTTTTATTCTTTTCCGTTTACTGTTTTGGCATTATTTATTATTCCTGGAATAGTAGCGGGATTAATTGGTTATTTAGTCTTTCGCAATCGTATTAAAGGCGTTTATTTCTCGATCTTAACTCAGGCTGCTCTACTAGTTTTTTATAACTTTTTTAACGGTCAACAAGAACTAATTAATGGTACAAATGGCTTGAAAACGGATACCGAACAAATCTTTGGTGTGTTGGTTAGTTCTTCTGGTGTACAGCGTACCTTTTATATTATTACCGTTATTGCCCTCTTTTTGGTTTATCTACTTTGTCGTTGGTTAACTAGTGGACGTTTTGGTCGTTTATTAAAAGCAATTCGAGATGACGAAACTAGAGTTAGATTTTCAGGCTACGATCCTACGGGTTACAAAGTATTAGTATTTGCCATTTCAGGTGCGATCGCAGGTATTGCAGGGGCGTTATACACGGTACAAACGGGCATTATTACCCCCAGTATTATGCAGGTGGCTTTCTCCATTGAGATGGTGATTTGGGTTGCGGTAGGGGGAAGAGGAACGCTGATCGGGGCAATTATAGGTACGCTATTAGTTCGGCTAGCTCAAACATTTTTGAGTGAAAGTTTTCCTGAAATTTGGTTATTTTTTCAGGGGGCATTATTCCTGATTGTAGTAACAGTATTACCTGATGGAATCGTCGGCTGGTGGCAAGATTATGGTTGGGTTAAATTGCGATCGCTCTTGGGAGGTAATCAGCCATTAGTTACTTATCCTAGTTTGGCAGAAGATCCCGATGTGCAGCAAGAAAGAGACAGTATGTCAGGGAATTAAGTAATAAGTAGAGGAGGGGCGAACGGCCGTTCGCCCGTACAGAAGTAATGAGTAAAATATTAGAAATTGAGAATTTGACGGTTAGTTTTGATGGTTTTAAAGCACTGAATAATCTCAACTTTAGTATGGATTCGGGAGAACTGAGAGTCATTATTGGCCCTAATGGTGCAGGAAAAACTACTTTTTTGGATGTGATTACAGGAAAAGTTCAGCCAACCCAAGGAAGAGTATTATTCAAAGGTAAAAATATTCAAAAGCTACCAGAATATAAAATAGCTCGTCTGGGAATTGGACGTAAATTTCAAACTCCTAGAGTGTATTTGAATTTAACTGTGAGAGAAAACTTAGATTTAGTTTGCAATCAAAATAAAAATGTTTTTTCTACTTTATTTGGTCGTCCTAATTCTGGGGAACAAAGAACTGTGGCTGGATTATTAGAAACGATTGGTTTAGATACTAAAGCTAACCTCTCGGCAAATTTACTATCCCATGGTGAAAAACAACGGCTAGAAATTGGTATGTTAGTGGCACAATCCCCAGACTTGTTGTTAGTAGATGAACCAGCAGCAGGGCTAACTGACGAAGAAACGGAAAACGTCGGGGCATTATTACTTTCTCTGGCGGAAAGTCATTCCATTGTTGCGATCGAACATGATATGGAATTTGTCCGCCAAATTGCCAACGATAAGGTAACAGTATTGCATCAAGGTGCATTACTTTGTGAAGGCACAATGGAAGAAGTACAAAACGACCCCCGTGTCATTGAGGTTTATTTAGGGGAAGCACCAGAATAAGTAGTAAGTAGGGGTCAACGGCCGTTGACCCGTACAAGTATCAAGTAGCAAGCAAGGTAGGGGCGAACGGCCGTGCTTCTTTCAGAAGAGCTCCGCTAACGCCCGTACAAGAGTAGCAAGTAGCAAGTAAATGGTTAGTTTACAATCAGCAGTCAGTAATCAGCAATCAACAGATTTGATGTTACGGGTTTCTAACCTGAATGTTTATTATGGCGAAAGTCATATTTTACGTAATGTCGATCTAAGTGTTCCTTCTAAACAAATGGTATGTTTAATTGGGCGTAATGGGGTAGGTAAAACAACTTTACTCAAGACTATTATGGGGTTATTGCCACCCCGCACAGGAAATATAGTTTTGGCAGATAAAACTATAACCAAATTATCACCAGATCGTCGGGCAAAGTTGGGTATTGGCTATGTACCCCAGGGTAGAGAAATTATTCCCCGCGTTTCGGTTAAAGATAATCTGTTGCTGGGTTTAGAAGCGCGCCCTCAAGGAAGAAAAGGTAATGAATCTATACCTGAAGAAATATTCGATCTATTTCCTGTACTAAAAACTATGTTATCCCGCATGGGAGGAGATTTAAGCGGAGGACAACAACAGCAATTAGCGATCGCTCGTGCCTTAATGGGTAAACCTCGTCTACTCGTCTTAGATGAACCTACTGAAGGTATTCAACCTTCAATTATCTTAGAAATTGAAGCTGCGGTTAAACGCATTATTGCAGCCACAGGTATTTCTGTATTATTAGTCGAGCAACACTTACATTTTGTTCGCCAAGCCGATAAATATTACGCTATGCAAAAAGGCGGTATTGTGGCATCTGGTAGTACCCAGGAATTGAGCCAAGAAGTAATTCAAAAATTCTTAGCAGTGTAATTAAAACTTGACTTTTTGGGGGTTAATATCTTCTAATGTTTAGTACCTATGTTCTGAATGGACATATCAAGTTTTTGCGGCAATTGCGAAAGACTTGTCCCCATAAACATACCCTAGAAAAAAGTTATGGAAAGTTTAACTCCAGCTCAAAAAGAACTTTATGATTGGCTTATTGAGTATATTAGCTCTACTCAACACGCACCATCGATCAGACAGATGATGAAAGCGATGAATTTGCGCTCGCCTGCCCCTGTACAAAGCCGCCTGGAAAGACTGCGTAACAAAGGTTACATTGATTGGACTGATGGCAAAGCCCGCACTATTAGAATATTACACCAACCAGAAAAAGGGTTATCTATTGAAGGCGAAATTGCTGCGGGGGGTTTAGTTGAACCATTTACCGATGACAAAAATAAACTGGACTTATCCGATCTATTTTCTCAATCCGATTGCTATGTACTTCGCGTAGTAGGAGATAGTATGATTGAAGATCTAATTAATGAAGGTGATTATGCCGTCATGCGATCGCTTTCTTCTAGAGCAGAAGTTAAAAATGGTGACATTGTGGCAGCGAGAGTTTCTGGACACGGTACAACCCTAAAACGCTTTTATCAAGAACAGAAACAAGTTACCCTTAAGCCTTCCAATCAAAAATATGAACCGATCGAGGTAGAAGCTGATAATGTAGAACTCCAAGGTATCTTAGTCGGTGTTTGGCGTTCTGTTGCTAATAATAATTAACAAGATACGCAAGTAAAAAAATATAGGGAGATTGAGGTCAAGTACCTATTACTTTTCCTTCATCTCTCATTCTGATCTTTAGTATGATTTATGATTTCTTCTCTAATCCCTACATTATCCAGTGAATTAAAAACTAAGCTGGCTAGACCGCTTAAAATAGGCAGAGTGGAAATTCATAGCCGTGTTTTACAGTCTCCTCTGTCTGGGGTGACTGATTTGGTATTTCGACGATTAGTGAGGCGATATGCCCCTGAATCTATGATGTATACCGAGATGGTGAGTGCCAAAGAACTTCATCATCTACAGGAATTACCCACAATTATGGCGATCGCACCTAACGAAGATCCTATTAGTATTCAGCTATTTGACTGTCGCCCAGACTTTATGGCCCAAGCCGCCCAAAAAGCCGTCGCTCAAGGAACAAACACTATCGATATTAATATGGGTTGTCCTGTCAACAAAATCACTAAAAAGGGTGGTGGTTCTTCCCTGTTGCGTCAACCAGAAGTTGCGGAGGCAATTGTCAAAGCCGTAGTAGATGCGGTGGATGTCCCCGTAACTGTTAAAACCCGCATTGGTTGGGATGATAATGAAATAAATATTATTGACTTCGCCCGTAGAATGGAAGATCGAGGGGTGCAAATGTTAACTCTTCATGCTCGTACTCGCGCCCAAGGCTATAACGGTACTGCTAGATGGGAATGGATTGCTAAAGTTAAACAAGCTCTGTCAATTCCTGTAATTGCCAATGGTGATATTTTCTCTGTCGAGGCTGCTATTAAATGTTTAGAAATAACCAATGCTGATGGGGTAATGTGTTCGCGGGGTACTTTAGGTTATCCTTTTTTGGTGGGAGAAATCGATTATTTCTTGAAAACAGGTGAAATACTATCTCCCCCTACCACTGTCGAAAAACTTCAGTGTGCCAAGGAACATTTGCTAGGCTTATGGGAATATAAAGGGCAACGAGGTATTTATCAATCTCGAAAACATCTAGCTTGGTATTGCAAAGGTTTTCCTGGCGCAGCCGAATTAAGAGATTACTTATCTCAAATTGAAAGCGTAGAACAAGGATATAAAATATTAGATCGGGCGATCTCTAGTTAGCTTTTTTGTCTAACTTAAAAAAGTCAATAACGTTTTCCAAGTCTCTAGCCGTTATAGTGGTTTTGTCTAATGATTCCATCGTGCGATCGCTTAAACCGTGAATAGACTGTACAGTTTCATCAAGCTCACTTTTGAGATAGCTGATTTGTTTGGTGGTTTGGACTTGCGTAGTAGTGGTATTAATCAATGAGAGTAGCTTTTGTTGAGCATTTTTGGTGGTTTTGGCGATTTCTTCTAGATTATTACTAGCATAATCTAAGAAATAATTTTCTTGTTCTAATCGATTTTCGCTAGCTTCGTACTCTCGTAAAACTTCAGAAATTTCGCGATCGATATTACAAACCACATTTTCTAATTCTTTAGTAGCGGCAATCGATTGTTGAATAGATTCTATTTCTTGTTTTAGACCTAATGCAGAATCTTCTGCGTCGTTAATACGCTTACTTAGTTTGTTCACCAATAGACTAGCTCTTAAATTAATCTTTCTAATAGAAACGATCACCCGAGTCATTTTCTGGGAAGCATTACTTAAGTTTTTGACTTTGTCAGTATTATCTTTTAGGGTACTCTCTAGCTGAAACATAAATGCGATCGCCTGACTAAAGTTAGCTTGTTCTGATTCAATGTCTGTCACTACAGAGTTCAATGTTTGGGATGTCGATCCTACTTGTGATGAAACTTCTGCAATAGAGTTAACTATTTGGTCAATAAAAGCAAAAATCAAAACTAGCTGGTTGCCTTGTTGTCTCAACTTATCTTGTAATTCAGCTAAATCGCCTTTACTAACACTAAGATCGCTATTGATTTGTTGAGTAGGAACTTTAATTTGAGCAATGGTTTGACGCATATTAGCGATCATAGTGCCAAAGGATTTAGTGAAATCATTTGGTTGCTCAACTTTGCTGGATAAATCGACGGTTAGATCGCCATTGGCAATATCCTTTATCCCGCTTAATACTTGAGCAAGATCTCTTTGGATACTAGCTTTTTGAGCATTGTCTTCTTGATAGTAAATACATCCCCTCAAGACAATTTCTAATTGATAGGCAATTTGCTGAAGATAGTCTATATCTGATTGTGACCACACTCTAGGGCTAGAACATTGATTAGCAATTAACAAGCCAATTAATCTTTCAGAATCACAAGTTGTTTTTCTATCTAGGATCACTGGCAGCACTAAGCTTGCTTTAATACCATAAGGTTCTAATAGCTGGATATGACATTCATTGAGATTAGCCTGATGAAGATCTGCTACGACGTGAATTCTACTGCGCTGATATTTTCTGACGTATTCTTTGGCAAAACAGGGATCGTCAAACTCTATCCCCAAAAGACGAGGAAAATCTTGGGCTACAGATTCGGCAGTTACTATTCCCTTCCATTGTTCATCGAACTGATAAAAAAAGAGACGATCTGCTTTAATGAGACGACGAATTTCTGCCAAAAATAGACTAAAAGGCAACTGCAACTCTCTGGTACTACGTGATTGAGACATTTTTGCCATCAATTCAGAGGTTTTGGCGATAGTTTTTTGACGCTCCATGGTAATCTCTAGCTGTTTTGCCATATCATTGATTTGATTACCCAGCAGACCTAGTTCATCTTGACGATCTAGTTCGATCCTAGTGTCGAGTTTGCCTTGGCTCAGTCGATCGACAGCAAAAGTTAACTTTAATAAAGGTTGAATGATACGATTAGCCAAAAAACCAGAAATTGAACCTAGCAGTAGAGCAGTGCCAATAGTTCCACCCAAGAAAATCCATTTCAGGGGTTTTAGAGGTGCAAAAGCAAGATCTCGTTCCAAGGAGATCGCCGTACCGATATTAAGCTGAGGATTGATTGCACCAATCTTAATAGGTGCATAATTAACTATTTGTTCTTGGTCTAAAATTTCAGAATTATGAACCGAAACTGTAACAATTTTTTTAGCCACATGAGCCTCTTGCAGTTGAGGATAATACTTGGTGACAGGTTGATTAAGTAAATTTTCTATAGAACTAATAAAAAATATATTTTCAGTATTGATCAAGTGCCAATGTTCGTTTTTAGTAGCATATGTAGTAAATAGGAGCCTAATATTATCGCTGGGAATTCTAAAGCGGATTACCCCAATTACTTCATCAGTCCAAGCATTTTTAACAGGAACAGCAAACTCCATTCTTGGTTCTCCTGTGAGTGGAGATATACCCAGTTCGTTCATTGTAGTTTGTTTCCTGGCGATCGCTTGTTGAAAATAGGGGCGATCGCTATAGTTTCTTCTCAGCGGAAACTTAGAATTACTTTGAAACAAGGGATTTCCCTGAAGATCTAGATAGACGATACTGTCATAAACTCCTGTCTGATCCTGAAAAGTGTCTAAAGCTAATTGTTTTTGGTTCAGGGTAATCGTATTGATCACGTTGGGATTAGTAAATATTGGACTACCAGCCAAGGTTTCTGCTTCACGGGTGCGGCTTTTGATGTATTCCTCTAAAGTCTGGGCAAGATGGCGAGTACGATGTAACTCTGTCTGATTAATCTGACGTTTAACATGACTTTCTGTAACTTTGTAAGCAATTTCTCCTATTACCGCTACTGGAATTACACCAATCGCGATCGCTACTAACATTGTCTTTGCTCTTAAACTCAATTCTGGAAATTGTTTAACAGGTTGTTTCTGAGGAGGTGGGCTAGAAGCTGGAGGAAGTGCTTTAGGCTTATTAACAGTTTTATTAAGTGTTGAGGATGAAGTCGTGGGATTTTGAGAAGTCATTAATTTATAAGGCGTCTAGCAGTAATCACAGCAACACAAACTCAAAGTTTGCCTAATATGTATTGTATTACGCATAATTACGGAAATTTGAGATTGTTTATTATGTAATGTAGGATACTAATATGAGGGGAATTTGTAGATACAGCCGTTTTCAGTTGAATAGACTACATTTCTAATTAGCTAGTTCGTAGCTAATAGCTAATAGCTAATAGCTAATAGCTATTTTAAAATTTGGTTATCGTGGTCTACTCATATGAAAAGCGCAGTAAATGTAGATAAATTTGTAGACAAACTACCATTATAGCATTTTAAACTGTTTAATTAAGATAAATTGTTTTGCCTAAAGATGAAGACTCATGGGCAGCAGTTGCCACCTGTAAAGCATACAGACTAGCTTGGGGTTGAATATATAATGGTTGCTCATCAAACAAATAATCTAAAACCATAGCTGTATCTTTAGCAAATAAGCCACGACGAGGAGTAACAGGGATTTTCATCTCATTTTGCTCAACTCTCAAAGTACCTTTTTCTCCTGTAAATAAAATAGTTCCTTTCTCCCCATAGATTTCCAAAGTGCGATGACTATGCCAAAAAATATCTCCTTTGCCGTAGGTTACTTCTGCCACAACACCGTTACTAAAGTTTAGTTGAGCATTACAGAGACAAGCGGTAAAGTAATCTGAATTGGCTAGATCCCAATAGCGATTTTGACAGGCAACCGTATTTACTGTGCCAAACAAGTCAGTTAAGCGGTGAATACGAGACAATGCCGCTGCTAGGGGAAAACCAAACATAGCTCGATGATATTTCCAACTGCGCTTTACAGGATGCTGAGAACTAATAGTGGCATAACGAGCATAAAAAACTTTTCCTATTTGTGGTAAGTGTTGCTTAATAGCTTGATGCAAACCGCCAATAATTTCCATGTGTTCAACATGGAGTAATTTTTGTCGCTGGGCGGCAAGTTGAATAATTTCTGCGGCAACTTTAAAATCAAGAGCTAGGGGATACTCTACTACTACGTGCTTTCCTGCTAAGATAGCTGAAGTGGCGATTGCTCCACAGTCTCGATTAATCGTACAGATAAAAATTAGATCTAATTCGGCTAAATTAACCAGTCTAGTCCAAGAATCTACAGCCTCCACAGCAAAAGTTTGACAGAATTCCTGCATTTTTTCCGGAGTATTTCCTGTAACCACCAATAATTCAGTACGTGGGTCAGATTTCAAGGCTTCTGCTCTTTTGTTAGCGGCATATCCTGTACCAACTATTCCGACTTTGAGGGGCCCAACTGCTTTAATAGACATATTATGATGCGAGTCTGGTTCATTGTTAGTCTAAGAACAAATCATCAATTATAGATATAACTATAATTAATAGTTATTTTGCCAAACAATTAAGAATTTTTTTTTTCTGTTCTATTCTTTAATAAATCATACTATTAGGTCTTTTTGGACACTCAACTAGTTTTTAACTACTTCAGTTCTTACCCCAAGTTCATATATAAGAAAAACTTATTTTACAATAAATTACAAATCTCATTACTAATGCACGATCAATAATTTGTATTTTTCCCTTAGTATCAAACATGATGCTTGTTATCGAGGAAAAACACTTATTCTACCTAAACGAATCAAGTTTAGATTTCTCAACTAAGCACAAATTTATATATCACCCTGTAGAAGAGGAAAACACAAATGCCTACTTATAACGTTACTCTTAAAATGCCTGATGGCGAGCAAACTATTGAAGTACCTGATGATGAGTACATTCTTGACGTTGCTGAAGAACAAGGTTTAGATTTACCTTATTCTTGTCGTGCAGGTGCTTGTTCTACTTGTGCTGGAAAAATTGATTCTGGTACTGTAGATCAATCCGATCAGTCTTTTCTTGATGACGATCAAATCGAAGCTGGATACGTTCTTACTTGTGTTGCCTATCCAAGCTCTGATTGCACCATTACTACCCACCAAGAAGAAGAGCTTTACTAAGCAAAGATTTAAATTTTTAAATTTGTTGTAAGAGGCGTTCTTTGATGTGAGCGTCTCTTTTTGTATTTTCGTCGTTATACAGCTGTATATTGCAAATATCGAAGTACTTAATCTTATTCTATTTTCCTGTTCTGCGTCTTGATTTTTCTATTTTTTCTTTAGCTAACTCTTTGACTTCTTTTTCGAGGAAGAAGTTAAGAAAAGTTCGTATAGCTGAAATTGCCGCTAATTTGCCTACTGCATCCCAGCTTGGTGATACTGCTGTGGCTGCAATATCTGCCGCTAACAAAAATTCTAAGGATAATGCCAATGCTATACCCAAATCTAATCTGACTTGATTTAGTTTTTCTTCTCGATTCTGGCTTCGGTTACGAAAAAGCAACTTATTTACTGCTTTAATAATTGCTAAAGCTAGAATCAATAATGCAATACCTTCAGTTACTGTTTTGAAAAGTAGAGCTGTTTGTAATAAAAGATCTTCTGCTAAGTGATTCAAACCCATCACTGGATTTACTCCCTCGGCTTCTGTTGTGGCTGCGATCGACAAATATAAGAAAGACATAATTAATTTTGTTTTAAATACGAAGCCATAAAAGTATAAAAGTATAGTCGCTAATATCAATTAATTTACTGTTTTTCCTTAATAACTTTTGCGAGAGAATTATTTTCAGTTTTGGGAATATTTAACTTAAAACATTGCATTTGAGGAAAATCCCTGTGGATAATAGCGATCGCTTTTTCTTGGCTATTTTGATTACAAGCGATCAACTGTGCTGTACCGTCTCCTTGAGAACCCACTCCTTTACCCCCATAAATATAAGGTTGTAGAGGTGCATAATTAAGTAACTGATGCAATATAGGTGCGTTCAGCTGCTGAGGACAAGCGGGAATCAAACAGCGATCAAATTCAATTTGTGCTTGACACATTAAGTTGCCAATTTTGGCGGCATCTCCTTGTTGCAAAGCGCAGACAGCTTGTTGAACTAGATGAGCATTTATTT
>JASJDX010000186.1 GCA_030064975.1 Pleurocapsa sp. MO_192.B19 | reverse complement strand
TGAAGCAACTGCCGATGATTTAAAGCATTTTCAGGGAATGTTGGGACTTAGGGATGAAGATATTCAGCCCATCGAGGAAGAAGAGAGAAAGCAAAAGTCTCAAACCTCACCCCCCACACGAGAAGAGAGAAGTCAGGAGAAGAGAAATCAACAAGAGAATATTCCCCCTAGTCAAACAACTCCCACTCAGGAACTTAGGGAAACTCAATCTCCAGTACAACCCAGATGCGAACGGAATACCACTGAAAGTACTTCTTCTGCACCTAGACGCAATCAGACAATTACAACAGGAATCACTAGAAAGCAGTTTTTGCAGTGGGCTGGCTGGGGCGGAGGCGGTTTGGTTGCCTCACTGGTTGCCCGTGAGATTTTCAAAGGTCCACCAAATATTACAGTAGCAGAACCCAAATACATTGCACCTACTCAAGATGGTGAAAAATTCGCAGGTTTGCCCTTATGGACAGTTGAATTTGAGACAGTGACGGTTAATGCCAAAGGAGAGGAAGCTAGCCGTTCTACTCATCAGGCTAAGTTGTTTAAAGAAGATTTAGGCAATGGCGTAATTTTAGAAATGGTGTCTATTCCTGCTGGTGAATTTGAAATGGGTTCACCAAGGGTCGAAAAGTGGCGAAATGAAGATGAAGGTCCTCAACACAAAGTATCAGTGCCAGCCTTTTTTATGGGTAAATTTGCCGTAACTCAGGAACAGTATCAGTCAGTGATAGGCAGCAATCCTGCCTATTTTAAAGGAGAGAAGCGTCCTGTAGAAGAAGTGTCATGGCGTGATGCAACGGAGTTTTGCCAAAAGTTAAGCGAAAAGACGGGACGTAATTATCGCTTACCCAGTGAAGCTGAGTGGGAATATGCTTGTCGGGCAGGAACTACAGCACCGTTTCATTTTGGGGCAACTCTAACAAGTAATCTAGCAAACTATCGCGTTACTTCTATATATCAATCTGAGCCAAAGGGAGAAAATCGCCAAAAAACCACAAAAGTAGGCAGTTTTCCGCCTAATGCTTTTGGTTTGTACGACATGCACGGTAACGTGCGGGAATGGTGTCTAGATCGCTATCACGATAATTATAATGGTGCGCCGAGTGATGGTAGTGCTTGGCTGAAGGAGAATGATAATGATTATCGTTTGCGGCGGGGTGGTTCTTGGTTCAGTTTACCTCGGTTCTGCCGTTCTGCTCTTCGCAGTTGGGCCGATGCCGCGAGGAGCAGCCCCTCTGTCGGGTTGCGTGTGGTATGTTCGTCGGCGTGAGCACTCTCTACTGTCAGAGCTGGTAAATGGGAATTTATCGGGTGTACGTTAGTGAGTCCAGACCTGTTCTAGCGATGGAGGTGACCAAAAAAGTTCGGAATTCGGAATTCGGAATTCGGAGTTATGTTACAAGCCTTTGCCTTCAGGATTCCGCGACTGTCGAGATTTCCAAGGATAGTTTAAGTCGGGCGTGGAGAAAAGAGTTTGGGAGAGGTAAAAGCCTCCGTTGCCACAAATTTCAACTCCGAACTACGTTCGCGTAGCGTCTCCGAAGGAGATACTCAAAACTACGAACTAGAGCGAAGCGACTTGACTCTGTCCAAAAATAAAACCAGGTCGGATAGCTTAGTAGGCTATAGGTGCGAACAGTTATCCGATCTACAATTAGATGCTGGGTTTTATAATATGAAATACTTAAATGCTTGTTACAAATACATTGTAAGGGCGAACGGCCGTTCGCCCCTACCCAAATAATATAACGTCGCCAAACTAGCAATGAATTCCCTCGATCGCAAACTACTTCGAGACTCAATACCGTTCGGTTAAGCCCCCAACTTTGGGGGAGCTAGATTTGTGAAAGTCCCCCAAAGTTGGGCGATTTAGGGGGCGAACGAAATAACGTGAGAGACTAAGCGAACAGTATTGCTTCGAGACTTATGGCACGCAAGAGGACAGGTAATTGCGATCCGAAGGCTACGGGTCGCGTTGTAATCACCTTTTACACTAAGCCGAACGACGTATAATTGTGTACAAGATTCACCTAGCAGAGACTTTACTGAATACCGCCACAATCGCTCAATTGTTCCCAATCATTCCATATCTTTATTTGCTTAAATGTTACGCTTAAAATAACAAGAAAACGCTTCAAAATTTTAGATATAGTTAATGTCTACATAAATAGATTATGTTGATTAATAGCAAGCTTCCCTTAAATATCGATCGCCTTCAAAAACAAGACCAAACTTTAAGTTTGGCAGGAATGACTTGGATAGATTACGAAAAATTTAATTCCGAAGAATACCCAGGTTACAGAGTTTCTTATTTCAATGGAGTAATTACTTTAGTGTCTCCCAGCAAGAATCACGAAAGAATTGCCCAAACCATTGCTATTTTAGTGTCTGCCTACTGTAGAAAGTTTAATTTAACCTATTTTCCGATGGGGTCTACCCGCTTAGAAAATAAACCATTAGCAGGGAAAGAACCAGATGTTAGTTTTGCTTTCAATACGGATAAAGATATTCCCGATCTAGCAATTGAAGTTATATTTTCTAGCGGTAGCCTTGATGATCTCAACAAATATCAAGCCATAGGAGTTAAAGAAGTCTGGTTCTGGAGAAATAGTCAAATTACTTTTTATCAACTACAAAATCAAGGATATAGAGTAATTTCTGCTAGTAAACTTTTACCCAACTTGACATCTAAAACACTGGAAAAATTTGCTAACCAGGGACTCACCAAAAGTCCCTTAATCATCGAAGCAGATTTTTTACAGCAGATTTAATAAACCAGATTTAATAAACAATTCAAGCTGAGATATGAACTCCCTCGATCTCAAACTATTTAGAGACTTATGGCACGCCAGAGGACAGGTAATTGCGATCGCTTTAGTGGTTGTCTGTGGGATTGCTAGTTTTGTGATGGCAAGGAGTGCCTATACATCCATAACTCTGACTCAGAATACTTATTACAATGAGTATCATTTTGCCCAGGTTTTTGCCTCACTCAAACGCGCCCCAGAACCTCTGAAAGTACAGATAGCTAACATCCCAGGAGTAGCCCAAACCCAGACTCGGATTGTGGTAGACGTTACTCTGGATATTCCCAATTTACCTGAACCAGGTACAGGTAGACTGATTTCCATTCCCGAACAGCAGGTATCAACCTTAAATGAGCCTTTTATCCGTCAGGGAAGATATATTGAGCCAGGAAGAGGTAATGAAGTATTAATCAGCGAAGCTTTTGCCAAGGCGAATAAGTTGCAGTTGGGGGATAGTATTGGGGCAATTATTAACGGGCGTTGGGAACAGTTACAGATTGTGGGGATTGCCCTTTCTCCCGAATATGTTTATGAAGTGCGGGGGGCTGGAGAATTATATCCTGATAATAAGCGGTTTGGGATTATTTGGATGGGTCGAGATGCCTTGGGTAAAGCCTATGATCTAGACGGGGCATTTAATAACGTTAGCCTTTCTTTGAGTCCTGGGGCAAAAGAAATTGAAGTTATTTCCCAACTAGATCGACTGTTGGCGCGTTACGGCGGTTTAGGGGCTTATGATCGAGATGATCAAGTTTCTCATCATATTCTCTCCGACGAGATTAAGTTTTTAGAGATTATGGCGACGATGTTGCCGTCGATTTTCCTCGGTATTGCTGCTTTTTTGCTGAATGTAGTTCTCTCGCGCTTAGTTAGTACTCAACGGGAACAAATAGCTGTCTTGAAAGCCTTTGGTTACGATAATCTGACTATTGGGCTTCATTACCTCAAATTCGTTCTAACTATTGTCACTGGTGGCTCTTTTTTAGGCATTCTGGTGGGTTTATGGTTAGGAAGAGGACTAACGCAACTTTACACCCAGTTTTATAAGTTTCCTCTGCTACGTTTCGATTTTAATTTTAGGGTATTAGCTACTGCCATTATAGTTAGTTATGCCGCTGCTGCGATCGGGGCATTTATGGCAGTCAATAAAGCCGTCGCTTTACCCCCAGCCCAAGGGATGCGCCCCGAACCTCCCGCCCAGTTTAAACCAACGATTGTAGAAAGGTTGGGTTTACAGCGTTTCTTTTCTCCTGCGGGGAGAATCATCTTACGAAATCTCGAAAGAAAGCCAATTCAAGCTGGTTTATCAATTCTTGGTGTGGCATTGGCAGTAGCTATTCTGGTTACGGGCAATTATATGAAGGATGCCGTTAACTATCTGATGGATTTTCAGTTTCGTCAGGTACAACGGGAAGATATGAGAATTGTGTTCAATGAGCCTCGCCCTTCTCGTACCCGTTATGAAGTGGCTAATTTACCTGGGGTAATCAATTCCGAACCATTTCGTCTTGTTCCCGCCCGACTGCGCTTTGAGCATCGCACCTATCGTACTGCCCTAACTGGCATTAATCCCCAGGGAGAGTTTCGTCGCTTGATGAACAAGAACTCTAATTTAGTTTATCTTCCTAGTGATGGGGTAGTGTTGACTACCAAACTTGCAGAAATCTTACACGTCAAACCTGGAGATACTTTAACTGCGGAAGTATTAGAGGAAAATCGCCCTGTGCGACAGGTTACGGTGACGGGGTTGGTAGATGAACTTTTAGGAGTGCAAGCTTATATCGATATTCATGCCCTTAATCGTCTGATGCGGGAGGGAAAAACTATTTCTGGTGCATATCTCTCGGTAGATGCCCATCTTGCCCATCAGCTTTACAAGGAGTTGAAACGTATCCCTGCTATTACTGGCATATCTACTCGACAAGCAAGTTTGAATAGCTTTGAAGAAATCAGTGCCGAAAATATTAAGATTATGACTACTTTCCTAGTTGCTTTTGCTTGCATTATTACTGTTAGTGTTGTCTATAATTCTGCTCGCATTGCCTTATCCGAAAGAGGAAGAGAATTAGCGAGTCTGCGAATTATTGGTTTTACCAAAGGGGAAGTAGCTTTTATTTTGCTCGGAGAACAGGCAATTTTAATTCTGTTAGCAATTCCTGTAGGTTATTTAATTGGCTATGGTTTGGCTGCCTTAATTTCTTCGGCATTGAATTCAGAACTTTATCGTCTGCCTTTAGTAATTAATAACTCTACCTATGCTTTTACTTTTGTGGTGGTGATGCTAGCTGCTATTGGTTCGGGTTTAATCATTCGTCGTCAAATTAATCGCTTGGATTTGATTGCTGTATTAAAGACTAGAGAGTAGTTATCTCATCGTAATTTAGAAATAAGGAACTTAGCTCATAGCGTCATCGTCATTGAGTTCAAGCTACCTTTGGTGGAGAAAAGCAAATGAGAACATCTTCGGCACTAGAGCATTTTCCACAGCTATTCGCTGGATTGGCTGCGCTGTCTCTTTCCTTAGTCGTGAGTTCTTTTATCTTCGCCAAATCAATTCGCGAATTTAAGCAAGCCAATGATGTTTTAGTAGTAACTGGGTCTGCCAAAAGACCGATCCAGTCAGACTATATTATTCTACGTTTTTCTGTATCTAGCCAAGAACCAACTGCCAAAGCTGCATACCAAAACTTAAAGAATCAAACTGAAAGAGTACAAGCTTATCTACAAGAACAAGGAGTAACTGATGATGCCATGACCTTGAGTGCGGTTCAGACTTATGCTGTTCCAGAAATTTCAGTTAATGGACGAGACACAGGACAAGTATTAGCTTATCGTCTGAGTCAAAACATAGAAATTCGCTCCCATGAGGTAGAAAAATACACACAACTATCCCAACAAGCAAATGAATTAATCAACGAAGGAATTAACCTAGTTTCTGAACCCCCTCAATATTTATATACCAAACTCAGTCAACTGCGGATTGAAATGACCGCTGAAGCATCCAAAGATGCCAAAGCTAGGGCTGAGGCGATCGCCAAAAGCACGGGTAATAGAGTCGGTGCAATCCGAAGTGCCAAGACAGGTGTGTTTCAAATTACCTCCCGCAATTCAACCGATGTTAGCGATTATGGTATTTACGATACTTCTTCCCTCGAAAAAGATATTACTGCTGTCGTGTCGGTTCAGTTTGGCATGGAGTGAGAAGAATAATTATTTACAGAGTTAATAGCTAAGGTTAAATTTAGGCGATCGCGATTTGTATTGCTTGTAAAATGCGCGCAAAATACGATCCACTAATTGCTCCATGCAGAAATTGTCTGTTCTTGGGTGGCTTCTATAGCCGTACAAAGTTATATTAGGACATATTAGTTATTAGCTCGAAAGTAGCAAGTAGCAAGTAGCAAGTAGCAAGTAGCAAGTAGCAATTTTAAAGAGTGTCCTAACCTAAATACGTAATGCTATATCTACTCTTGTTCAAATGACTTATTAGCTTTTGAGAATTGCTAGTCATGGCAGCTTATCTTTCCTACATATAGATAGTAATACTTTTAATATGCTTTATTCTGGAAGCAATGTTGTTAAAGCGATTAGGCTCCGCCTAGCCTACGGATCGCCTTGTATTTCGGAATTGGTATTTTAATTTAGATACAATAGACTTAGCTAATAGCTTAGTTTAAATTTTGCACATGGCACAAATTAACATTCACGAAGCCAAAACCCATCTATCTCAACTGCTTTCCCGCGCCGTGTTAGGAGAAGATATTGTTATTGCTAAAGCTGGCAAACCTATAGTTCGCCTTGTTCCCGTAGAAGAACTACTTCAAGACCGTATTTTAGGAGAGGATGAAGGGCTATTTACCGTCCCTGAAGATTTTAATAACCCTTTACCAGAGGGTATTCTATCGGCTTTTGAGGGTAGTGCAGATTGAAGATTTTACTGGACACGCAAATCTTTCTTTGGGCATTAGCAGAACCTAAACGCTTAGGAGAAAATGCCAAATCTTTACTGCGAAGTCAAGAAAATCAACTGTATCTTTCTGCTGCTAGTTCTTGGGAGATTTCTATCAAAGTAGCTTTGGGCAAACTTCCTCTACCTGAAGCACCAGATAAATATATCTCCAGCAGAATGGCAAATCTAAAAATTTTGCCTCTCGATGTAAAACATCATCACACATTTATAGTCTACAAACTTCCTTTACATCACCGAGATCCTTTTGATCGCATTTTGATTGCAAGTTCAATAGCTGAGAATTTTCATTTAATGAGTGCAGATGAACAGTTTCGTCATTATGAAATCGATTTACTTTGGGGCTTTGATTAAACGTCAAAAATTTTTTTGACGCTTATGTTCAATTTCTATTTTGAAGAGAAGAATAAAGATCCAAAAAATTCTAAAGTATCGGGAATTAATATATTTGATTACACAGTATCAAAATTAATAGACTATTCCAACAACCACCCAAACAATTCGCCCAAAGTTAACTGAAACGACTTAGCAAAATTGGGGACGGGTAATACATCGTTAGCATTTTCAAAAAATCTAGGTTGTTGTTTGGGATAATAAGCAAAGATAGATTTTTCTCTAGGATCGATGAGCCAGCCTAACTGCGTACCATTATTTAAACAGTGAAGAATATTTTTAGTAACTCTAGTATGGCTTTGATCGGGAGATAAAATTTCAATTGTCCAGTCTGGTGCAGCTTGAAAAGAATCAGCGATCGCACCATCATCATCGCGAGGAATTCTATCCCAAGTAAATACAGTTACGTCGGGTACAGTTGAACGTCCGCCAAAAGTACATCTTAATTCAGAAAAAGCACGAGCAATTTTCTGTGGTTTAAGCGCAACATTAAGAGCAGCAGATAGTTCAGTCTGAATTGTGCTGTGTTTTCCTTTGGGCATTGGTTTTTGAATGATTTTTCCGTCAATGTATTCGCTGGCGGGTTTAGTTTCTGGCATTGCGAGAAACTCTTCTAAACTGACGGATTTGGATGGTGTTGTGACCATAGTTTTGTTAAAAGATAAATTACCATAGTAATTAGTTGTATTTTAGATCGTTATTACAGTTGCCTGTGGCGATCGCACAACAGGCATTATTAGCAAAACTCTAGATGAAAATACTTTTAATTCATGGTCTTAGCCGAACTCCCTTATCCTTACTTGGTCTAGAACAATTTTTACAACAAACAGGACTAGCAACAGAACAATTTAGCTATTTTGCTGTTACCGAAACCTTTGATCGCATTGTTGAGCGTCTGCGAATTCGCCTGCAAGCATTAGCCAGTCAAGGTACTTATGGCATTGTGGCTCATTCTTTGGGAGGCTTGTTGACACGGGTAGCTTTGGGATTGGGTGCGATAAAACTGCCCCAACATATTGTGATGTTAGGTACGCCCAACCAATTACCCCGCCTTGCTCCTCACGCTTGGCAGCTATTACCACCTTTTCGCTGGTGGACGGGGCAGTGTGGATTTAACTTAACCGACCCCAGTTTTTTTGCCTCATTACCCAAAATGAGATCTCCCTATACAATCGTGGCAGGTACGGGAGGATATAGAGGATTCTTGAGTCCGTTTGGCGATGAGCTTAATGATGGTATTGTTGCTCTAAGTGAAACTCGATTAAGCGATCGCGATCTCTTAGTTCAACTACCAGTCATGCATACATTTATGATGAATGATTTCAACGTACAAAAGATAGTGGGACAAGCTTTTGGTCATGAGAATTGAGTTTAGAAACTACATAATTTGAAGCCAGAACTCTCTTGTTCTTCAACTAATCGATCTAGTTCCTGTTGCATCTGTTCGCATACATGACGATAGCATTGCTCAACATATTCGCGATCGCGTGCTGCTGATTCACCATATCGTTCAAAAGCGATCGCTGGACATACCCTAGTGTGCAATTTGATTGGTAGGGGAATATTGGGTAACGGACCAATGCCAATGCCCCAAGGTAAGCCTAAGTAAATAGGAAATACACCAGGATCGATCCCTCTTAGCCACGGCATACCTAACCTATGGAGTTGCTGCAATTGAGGGTGAATATCTGCCAGTACAATTAAGGTAGAATGGGCTCCATGAGAAATAAACGGGACAATCGGTACTTCTTCCTGCAAAGCGAGTTTGATAAAACCTTTATGATTATGAAAATATATCTTGTTCCGCTGAGAGTGGGGGCGAAACACATCTTTAGCTCCCCCTGGATAGATTAAAACAGCAGCATCTCTACGTAATGCCGCCCTAATCATATCGGGATGGGGTTGAATAGTGCCAACTTGAGCCGCCAAACGAGCCAAACCAGGTAAGAATTGCCAGATTTTGGGTTCCATTAAGGCATATGCCAAACGATCTGTACCAAATTGTCGGAACCAATCATAGGTCATCATCACCGTATCAGGGGCAGCTAATCCACCATTGTGAGAACCAATCAACAGCACTTTTCCTGTTTTAGGAATGTGTTCCCAGCCATCAGTTTGCACTCGAAAATAATCTTGATATACCCAGCCAAAAAAAGGCATCAACTGTTCAATTATCTGGGGATCGCGATCGTCCAATGACCAACCTGTGAGGGTGTTAGCGTTAGCTGAGGATGCTTTCAGATATAAATCTACAAGAACTTTCGCAGATTGAATTATGGAGGCTATAGTTTGAGGCTGTCGATAGTTCATTAATTGACTTGACAATACTCTTTTAATCAAGAGTTGAAAATATATTTTATTCTACTCTGATGGTTGTGTTGCGATCGCCCCTTAAAATCTTTCTTGTTAATTTCGGCTATACCTCTATTAGCCTGGCTTTAAACCAATCTATAATTCAGCGATCGCAAATCTATCTATAAGTCGATCTGTATCTTTAAGGAAAAATTCTCCCCATTTTTATTTTATTGCTTTAGATTGCTAGTACCATCACCACCAGCATTAACACCGCCATCAACAGGAAGAATAACTCCAGTAACCCAATTGGCATTAGCTAGGTACAGAACAGCATCAGCAATATCCTTGGGTGTGCCAACTCTTCCCAGAGGCTGCTGTTGATTCAAATAATCTAAAGTTTCTGGACTCACCTCGCCATACAATGGTGTAGGAACAATACCAGGAGCTACGGCATTAATCCGAATATTATCTGCTGCTAGCTCTACAGATAAGTTTTTAACCATAGCAGTAATTGCTGCCTTCGCCATAATTGGAGCTACAGAGGGCAAAGCCTTGATTCCATTAAATGCCAAAATTGTACTGATATTCACAATCACTCCGTCATTTCTTTGCTGTCTAATCTGTTTAACTGTTTCTTGAGTCAAGGCAAAAGTACCACGTACATATCCGAGGAACTTGTCTAATTCTTCAATAGTGTAATCAGTAAAGTTTTTTAGAGCAAAAATGCCAGCATTATTAATTAAGACATCAACTTTGCCAAACTTGGCAACAGTTTCAGCAACAAGTTTTGGTGCGAATACAGGATCGGTGATATCGCCTGCTACAATCTGGATACGATCTGGGTGATTGAGCCTTTGAGCTGCATCTTCTAGCTTGGAGAGCGTTCTACCATTTAGGGTTACGTTTGCTCCATTGTTTAAAAAACCTTCGGCAATAGCATAGCCTAAACCACTAGCACCACCAGTAACGATCGCAGTTTGAGTAGTCATAATATTTACCTCTAATTCAGTTTAAAGATCTGATTTTTTAGAAGACAACCTGGGCACCAATAATCAGAACAGCAGCCCAAGATACTAGGTAAGTTGGTGTCCGTAAATAAGGAACACCGAGAATATAGATACTCGCATGGAATACCCTCGCCCAGAAAAAGATTGCCGCCCAACTAGTAACAATTGGTTGATTGGCATCAGTTAAATATGCTGCTAGTACTACAGCAGCAAATGCTGGCAAAGTTTCTACCATGTTGAGATGTGTGCGTTGAGCGCGCTGCGCCCATACAGGAATTGTCGGTGCTTCGGCGGGAAACTTTTTACTAGGATAGTTGCTGGCGAAAGCTGGAATTCCCCAGACAAAGACACGGTTCAGGATGTAGGGAATCCACAACAGAACGCAGAGGATGCCACTTAAAGCTAGGTAATATAAAGCTAAATTCATGCTTCTTCTCCTTTTTGATTTGATAGATAGAGAATTAGAATTCTGTTCCCCGAATAGGGTAGTTATTTTTGAGAACATAATCTAGACCACTCAGTAAATCCTCTAAATGTGGACGGGCAAAGGGAGTGGTGCTAATGATTGCCATACTTAGGATTCCATCAGGTTTGACCAAGAAAATAGCAGGTTCATTAAAGTGGGCTGGTTCATTTTCGTAAGCCCCCTTGGAGATATATAACCCCCAGCGACGCATGTCTTCTGCACTCAAACCATAACCAATACGGACATTTTTTAGATTCCAATCTTGTTGTGATTGCCGAGCGCGCTCTGGGGTATCACCACTAATTGCGATCGCTCCAATACCCAAATTAGCAAATTGTTCTAACTTGCCCTGGAGTTCGGTTAATTGTGCTTGACAAAATGGACAGTGCCAACCACGATAGAACAAAATCATGGTGTAATTTTGAGGGTTTTGCTCGGCAAGTCGCCATTGTTTTCCATCTA
>JASJDX010000185.1 GCA_030064975.1 Pleurocapsa sp. MO_192.B19 | reverse complement strand
ACTCGCAGAAAGTCAAAGATTAAGCCTACACTTTCTGCTGGTAGTGCGCTGGATGTACCGCCGATAACGTCAGTGACGCGGTTTTCTAAATCCTGAAGGAACAAGGCATTGGCAGGTTCGAGCATTCCAAATACCATCGTTGCTCCCAGCACTAGTACTCCTAAATGCCAAATGCTAATGCGATGTCCGATAGTTTTTTCAATGAAGGGTATAACCTTTGCACAGTAATACATTGCCCCAAACACCAGAGCAAAACTGGCAAGAACGAAGACAAAAAAGGCATCGTTAAGAGTCAAGTAAATTACTCCTGCTGCCACCCCTGCTGCGTAGGGTAGATCGCCTTTGCGAATTCTGAAATATTTTATCAGCGAGTTGACAGGTTTTTGGGTAGCAATACGAGTGTGTTTTGGTGCGGGGGGTAAATCTAATCTTGTTTGCATCTTTCTAGTTTCCTTTTGTAGTTTAAGAAGCTTACAAGATAAGTATATTTTCGGTTATATGGGTGTAGCCTGTGATAAATGAACCTGGTTTTTTAGTCCTTTTGTATGGTTTCTGATGAATATAATCAACAATTGATAAGTAGCTAGACATAAAAAAGTGTTGGTTAGAACTTAGCTGAAAAACCGATGGTTTTATGCCTGCTCCACTACGAATCATCTTAAGTGAAACAGAAGACTTAACCCTTCTAGAACTGAGCGTTTCTAGTAACGTGCTACGTCTCACTAAACTTCGATTAATCGAACAACTAAAACTATGAAAACAATACTTGCAACAACAATACTAATTCCTGCTTACCACTACCCCACGTGCTCTCTGATGGTCGCGATCGCAAGCTCACTAGATTGCTCTACAGTTGTAGATAGAATGAGAAAAAACCTCAACACAAAAAGCGATGGGATAAAAAATGGGCAGTATCATGTTCTCAAAATATAGTTCAAAAAACTAGCGCGATCGAGCAAATTAGAACAAACTCTGAAGTTTAGTGTTAGAATCACATGTCTAATCAACAAGCTATTATTATTGGAGCTTTAATTGGTGGCGCTTTTGGCTTTGCAGGTGCTGTCATAACAGCATTAATTAATCGACATGCTACGAAGCAAAAACGTGCCGACGATCTTTTCGCGACTGCTTTAGATTTTATGGGTGGAGGTACGCAGCGAAGAAATCTTGGTATTGCTGCGATCGCGTTATACTGGCGTCAATTTCCCCAATATAAACAACTCTGTGTCGAGATGCTTGTAGGTACTGCAATTTACCTAATTTGTGAATCAGAGCAGAAAGACAAACCGCACGAGCTGTTCAACTTGCATAGAATCATGAATTTGCTGGAAAAATTGCAAACAAGGGGCGGTGATAATTCAGTCCGTGAGGGCTATAATCGCCTGAAGGATGTTGTTAATGACAGGCTCTCAAATTACAGAGCAGAACCACGTAAAGGTTTATGGGTTTCCAAATCAGATCTAGAAAAGTGGCAAGAGTGGCTGTAATATTTCTTGAATTTTAGAGCGGCGACACGAATTATTACTTATTCTGGCCATTCTGGTGTTCGACCTGAATAGGTAATCACAAACAATATATCCTCAATTTCCTCATTTTGGAATAGGTCTTTTGTAGTTCTTCCATCGGTCAAATTTTCCAGTAGTGCTAACTCCCACTCACCAAAGGGAGATGGTTTGTCAGTTATAGCTGTCCAACTGGGTGCGTTTCCAATGCGTGTTGCAATAATTCCATCTATAGAATTAGCTCCTCCTCCTACTGTTCCTACACTATTCTGTTCAGTAAAAAGAAGACGTGTGACAGGAATCTCAAGAGTTATGCCGTTAGCACGAGCAAAGTATAAAGTTATATGTTGAATTCTGAGATTATCTAAGTTTGGTGGAAAATCTTCACGACGGGTTTGGAAGCGAACAACCATTGGGGTGGTTGTTTGTTCGGGATTGTTGAGGTCGTACCACTGATCGGCAAATTCATTACGGAAACTGAATGGTCGAGATGCACTAAAACTATTATCTAGTTCCTGAAGCACTTGCTGACGGTAGAAAGAGTTATCTAAAGCTGTGTAATCAAGTGTAATCAGGATATCAGCGATGGTATTGAAATCAAATTGATTAGATGCTTTTGGCATACGAAACTCCCAACTAGTATCAACCCCTAATCCTTCAAAAGGAAGCAAGAGCTCCGATTGTTGTTGCAGTTCAAATAACCCCGTAGCTTCTTGTGGTGAGCTTAAAGCAACAACTTGAGGACCAATATTTCGGTTAACAGTCTGGAAGATAATACCTCCAATGGTTACTCTTGATGCACCAGTTGAAATTAGAGTCGCCTTTATCCCTTGATTAGGCGGAATTAAGGCAATAACTGAGGTACGGACACGTTTAATTAATCTCAAGTAATGACCGGGAAAGTCACGATCGAATAGCTCCATAGGAGTAGAAAACAAAAGTACACCAGTTTCACGAAAACGTTGAAATTCTGCTGGTGAAAGTTGGGCTAAAGATATAGTTTTGGTCAGTTGCAGTTTACGTTTATTGTTTTCAAAGGCATATTGGTCAAGTTGGATGATATCTTGAAGTAACCTTGCCGATCCAGTTAATCCACGGCGATCTGGAGCGTTTCCTTCTAATGTTCCTAGAACCGCTTCATCAGTAGCAGCATTCCAGTAATCGGTTTGAATAAACGCTGGAGGAACTTCCTGACGTTCAAACGCTAATTGAATTTCAGCGAGTTTTGAAGTCGCAGTACCTTGCTGTAGGATTAGGCTATATACACCCTCTAAAACATCACTCATCCAATCATAGAGTTCAACATTGGTGAATTTGTTGATTAAAAAATCTAGGGTTTCTTTGGCGTGATCGGTCTGTATTTCAGCTATTCTTCTTTCCTGGCCAACAATGCGAACTCGATCTTCAGCTAATTTGATATTTTGGGCTCCAATTCGGACATCTTGTTGGGCAAGCTTACTTTGAAATTCCCATTCTTGCTCCCGACGCTCAAAGCTTGCTAAAGTTTGAAAAAGGGAGGCTGTGGTAGATGCGGCAGCGGCTAGGGAAGATAATCTACCTGCAATATTCATTGAAGAGGCAGCAGAAGCACCTTGAAGAATAGCTGCTATTATCATCGCACCTTTATAAAATTTCTCAAAGTCTAATAAACCTTGTTCCAGTAAACCTTGATAATAATCAACTTGAATTTGGGCTCTTTCCTGCTGTAGTTCAGCAAGGTCTACCTCTGACTCGGCAGCTCTGACACGAAGAGTCTGAAGCCTTATTCCTTCTCTAGAGAGTTTAATCTGCTGGCGAGCAGTTAGTTGATTGTAGGATTCAGCATCTCTTTTTTCGATCGCAGATAACAAAGAAGCTTCAACTTGATTGGCATATTGGACAAGTTGTTTGGCTCTTTCAATTAATGTTTCAAAGCGATATATGGTTGGCATCAACCTATTGGCACCAGGCAATACTAATTGACCCCCTGCACCAATTTGAGGCAAGCCGCTCACTGTATCAGTCGCAGCTGAATAGGGTTCGAGTTGTCTTTCCATACCTGCAAAGTTGCGACAGGTACGGATTTTGTATAGATTCAGTTCGCCATAGAGTTTGAGGGAATTTAATACGGGATTGGGAGGAATGCAAAAACTGAATTTTAGAATAGGGGTATAGGGACGGATTAGTGTTTCGGCAATCTTATTGAAAATCTCATTTTCTGTAGAAGATTCCTCAGCAAGTCGATTGGCGAGTTCGTTATTTCGTAACCAAGGTAAGTTATTTGAGTTGCCATTTATGGCATTAGCGATCGCTGAGGAAACACGATCCTTAACTCTACTGCTAGCTTCCATGATAGTCATTGCAGTATTTGTATCTACGAGTAATGCAGTTTGAGCCTTCGCTAAACTTCTTTCCTGTTCCCGTAAAACGACCCCAATTTGTTGAGGAGCATTAGCTGGTGGTGTGGCAGCAGCAATCACTTTACGAATACTATTGAGTTTTTCTGACCAAGGAATTTGAGATGAGGTATTAACTAAAATTTGCTGGCGAACTTCGTTCAATTGTTCTGGATTTGATATTTTTTGCAGTAGTTGAACTATTTTCCGCCACTCGCTCAAGCGTTCTAGAGCCTCATCAGCAATACGAGAACCTACTTCAGTTTCCAATTCAGCAATTACATCGCTACACTGACCAACAGATTGGTCAAGATCTGGTAACTTGAGAAGCTCCAGTGCAGTAGTATAAAGTTCTCTAGCTTTGGCAACGGATTCGTTTGTATCAAGAGTAAATTCCGAATCTGCATAGTCAAACAAACATCGGATTATAGATATCAGGGTAAAACGAGTATAGGCTCCAGGACGGTTTCTCGCGATCTCATGCATGTTGAGAGGGTCGAGTAACCAGTCTTCTGGACGAGAGCCTCGGAAAAAGCTTCCAGTTCTCAAAAAAGGAGAAATTTTTCTTTCTTCTGGTATCGTGCTGTAATTGTATACCGATCGAAACCAGTCCAATGCATTAACATAGTGGCCTCTTTTTTGGAGATAGAGAGCAACTTGGATTGGCACAAAGTAGTAAGCTTCATTCAGATAGGTTTTGTTGGATCGAGTTTCTTCTTGGTTATTTAAGAAAACAGATCTTAGTTGACTTTTTCTTTGCTTTAGCTGGAATGTGCTTAACTGCTCTGATATATCAAAGGGAGCATCGACCAAGATAGGTGTAAGCCTCCAATCTTCCCCTTTAATTAAATCTGGTTCAGAAACACTCCGTTCAGTTAATTGTAACGACACACACCAAGGGCCTCTATTTCTAGTATTATCAGTTTGGTATGCCACTATTTGGTATGTTAATATAAACCTCCAGGAATCATTTGAGATATCCTCGGACAGGTAGATTCCTGAATGAGGAGGAATTCTCCCTATGTTAAATGAACTTGGTTTTAGTTCTGGAGAGATATTATCTTCAAAATAAAGAAATGAAGATTTAATTTCTCTTTGGCCTCCTGATATAAGCTTTAAAAGTTCAATCAGAATTTTTTTCAGTACTTCTAAAGCATCAGGATCTTCAAATATACCTTCTAAATCACTATTTTCAACTAATAGTTGAGCTGCATTTTTCCACTTACGACTCAAGGGTGTATCTTCTCTAGATATTCGTTCAAAAAATCCCCGGATACCTGCATCTATTTGCGGAACTCTTCTTCTAGCAAGGGAATTGTCAGAAGAGCCTTCTTCTAAAACACCTAGTACTGTATTAAAAGCTGCTGGTAATGATAATTCCGTATCTTGAACATTAAAACGTATTTCTGCAAGTGAGACATTTGTATTTTTGGTCAGCCATTCGGCTAAGCTGTTCTGGCTTATCTCTATTCTAGTTACTTCACCAGCAGGCTTGATGAAATAGTATTTACTGACATTCCTATCCCAAATGAATAAATAGATACCTCTTTGTCCTGGATAGTAAACTACACCCTGATAGTCAAAAAGATTAAATCTTGGATCGATTTGGGTTGAGGAAGTTATTATCTCATTAATACGCTGAGTAATTCGATAATAACGAATCTTAAGTCTATTATCGCTAGTAATTAGAAAACTTGTTTCTGGATCGACTTCTACCCAATCTAAAAGAACAAGCACTAAGCCAGACAATTTTGTAATTTCTTGTGGATCGCTATCCTCCCAATCAGTCCCATCTTCACGAAGAGAACGAATATAAATTTTTCTATTTTTTAAACGAAAAGCAAGTTGAGGTGGATTATTTGTATCCTTTGACGAATTAAAAATATCAGCTGTTTGCTTGACAATAACTGTAAATTTAGTTGCATCATCTGGAGGGTCAAGTTCGTTAAATTGTTCTCCATCCCATTTCCCTGTTTCTAAATTAAAGCGAAGATATACCAGTTTGTCCTCTTTGTTGACTTGAATTTTCACAAAAAGATATAGATAACTTTGCCTGTCACTCAATACATAAGGCACTGCTCCAACAATATTAATAACTTGCTCATTATCAAAAGCGGACAAGGGTTGCCAAAAAGAGTGGGCAAAATCACTCTCTTGCGAGCGATCAAAAGTACTCCAGAAAACTCGTGAGGATAAAGTACTAATGGCAAATTTGTGCACAATTGAGCGTTTTCTATTCTGGGCGAATCTTTCTTCAGTTCCTGTACAAAGATCGTTAGCAATAAAAGTCTGGGCTGTACAGCTAGCAGCAACCCTAAGATTAGCAATATCGCGCAAATAGTCTGAGTAGCGATTTGCTGCCGCACAAGCTTGCTCTGGAGTAAGCCTGCGGTTTGTTCGTAGCTCTCTGAGCAGATTTCTAAAAGCAGGGGTTTGCCAACGTTTGAGGGAGGGAATCAGGATATTTTCTGGGTAAATATAAACGAAAATCGCAGCTCGCCAATTAGCATAAGAACCCAACCATTTCCACTCTTCATCAAATTCGGCATGATTTAATTCATCTAAATCAGTAAATTCTGCTCCCAATTGACCAGTACGGTGTGACCAAAGGAAAGTTTGTAGAGTTTCGATCGCCTGACCGATGCGGGTTGTGACGCGACAACCACTATCTTGGGTATCTATTTGAAAGCGATCGGCTAATCTTTCAGCCTTCTGCTTAAGGTCTCCTTCTTCAGTATCTACCTCCCTAATCAGAGCATCCCTCAGCATGGGCAGGGTTTCTTCTTCAATAGCACTAATCGCTTCAGAGAGCGCATTTTCGGCATTTTCTTGCTGGTCTATTCGTGCCTGTAGGTCATCTTCCCATTGGTTTAAAGCCTGACGAGAGGCGCGCCATTCCTTGAGAGGAGTAGGTTCTGGCAGCGGGAAAGTAAAAGGTTCTGGCTCAGGAATAACAAAATAATCGGGACTGAGGATGATGCTTGATTCTTTCTCTTCGGCAAGCCATTCAGCAAATTGTCTTTGTTTCCAAAGTTGAACCAGAATATTATCCACTGACTCCCATTCAGAATCGAGAATAGGTGCAGTTGGATCGTTCTCCAATAACTCCACAATTCGATTGAGATAGGCAAAAGAAGCATTAGTTAAGCCATACTGTGCAAGTCTTGGAGTGATGCTATTTCCCTCAGCTTGGGCATCTCTTAGTTCAGTAAATAGTTCAGAAGCAGCTATTTCATCTAGATCGAGAATTGTTGTCAAAGCTTGCCCAAGCCAACTCAAATTTTCGGAACTATCTTCTGGCTTGTCTTGTAAATCAGCAAACTGCTCTGTAAGCTCCTGATGACGTCGATTCCAGATATCATAGGCAGGATTATTAGATAGAGGAGTATCGAGATGCCCAGTATCAATTAGGTCTGGATCTATAAGTGGGGGTTGACTGCGTTGTTTTAAAGCTATTTTCCATGCCTGTCTGCTTTCAGAGCTAGAACGCCATTTAGGAAGTTTTGCTTTAAGTAAACGCCAGTAGGGAAGCGTGTTTTCTGTCTCAATCCAACGCTCATAATGTATCAATTGTTTATGAGCCATATTTAAGATAGTGTAAACTTCATTCCATTCTGGGGTGGTTAACGGCTTATTCCCAGAACCATTCTTCTGCTTCAGGGTCATTAGCCGTCTAAAGTTTTCAATAGAAAAACGGAGCTCTTCTTGAATTCGACTTTCTGCTTCCTCAACGGCAGAATCAATATTACTGGCAAGTTGAGTAAGTAAATTATCTAAATTATCAAGTAACTCATTTATATTATTGTCTCGACCAAAAGTCCACAAAAGAGCATTATTAAAACCCTTATTGGCTGTATTTAGGATATTGTAGAATTCATTCAATTCTGTGGGGGTTAAAGGCTCAGTTCCAGAGTCATTCTTTTGCTTTAGAGTCATTAGCCGTCTAAAGTTTTCTATAGTAAGACGAAGTTCATTGCTGATGCTTGTTTCTGCTGTCTCAGCTATAGTTTCATCATCACCATCAATTTGTTCGAGCAATCTATCTAGGTTATCTAGATCGTAATCACTACCAAAAGCCCACAAAAGAGTCTCATTAAACCCTTCTTGAGTAGAGTCAGCGCTTTCACGAACATTTTTCAGTGCCTGCAAATCATTTTTCAGTTCTTCGGTGCGAGATTTCCAGAGTCCTCTAGCCCTTATTCCAGCAGTAAATTCAGGTAAATCTTTTAAGCTCAACTTTTCGGGATCGATCGAAGGACGATTCTCAACTTCTCCCAGCTTACTTGACCAATCTCCTTCAACAGGTTCACGAAGAGATATCCAGAAGCTACGTGGACTAAATAATTGAAGATCCTCTACTATGCTTGCTTCTTCTTCAATCCAATTCGGGTAAAGACTTTCTTTTTTGGCCTGAACGAGTATCGAGTATAGTTCATGCCATGCTTCTTCGGTTACGGATTCTGCACGATAATCTCGCTTGGCCTGTTGGTCTGTTTCATAAATTTCCATCAGGTGGGTAAAACTCTCAACCGTTAAATTGAGGTCTGATTTAAGGCGATCGCGAACCTCATCGATTTCCTCTTTTTTTCCAGTTGTTAGAGTTTGCAGTAAGGCTGAGAACTCTGATACTGGATCTGATACTGGGGTACTATTTTGCCACGCAGCAGGGAAGGAGGAACCTCCATAAGAAATTTCCTCATTATACATATGATTGAAAATTGCGATGAGATTGGGACTTGGAGGGTCTCCTTCTAAAAAGCGATCGCTTTCTAGTTCTTGTAAGCGTTCATCAACCCATTCTCGTCGGTTTACCCAAATTTGGAATGTGCCATCTTCGTTATCTTCATAAGGATGACGAAAATCGTCGGGCCCAATTATATCTGGGTCCATAATAGGGAGCAGTCCTTGAGAATAATCATCCTGAATCCAGTCTTGTTCTTCCCAGAGAGTTCTTAGATATTGCAGTCGCCAGCTCAGATATAATGGCACTACGCTGAGTTCTATAGGACTACCAATTGGAGTGTCTGCGGTATAGGCAACCTGAAACCGACCAGATAGCTCACTGCCATTACGAGGTTGAACAACAATTTCTCCTTCAGTGGTGCTAATTCGTCCTTCTGCTAATAATCGTGTGGTATTCCTTCGTGTAAATAGGAAAATTTGGGTTTGATCGTCAACTCGATTAAGAATAAGGTAAATTTTTCCTTCGGAATTGGTATTTTGGTTCCACTGTACCCCTTCCAATTGCCACCGCAGAATCTGATTATTACTGTCATTTACCTTAGCTCCAGTAGAGAGAATGTCTCGATTGGTATCCACTAAGCCAAACAGAATCTCTAGTTCTTGTTCTGGGATGGCACTCAAATCACCAGGGATGCCTACCCCTGGATTGAGAAACAGGCGATCTAAAGGATCTCCTTGGGGTAAAGCTGCACGATTTTCGATAACAGGAATAGCAAGGCGATCGCCAATTTTTTTACGTTCTTCATCATCTTGTCGCCTAGCAGCTCTGATTTCTTGTAAGGAGGTACCGATCTTGGTCAAGATTCCACTATAGGTAGCAAGACGATAGTTTTTCTCGGCTACTAAAAGCTCGGAATCAGTAGGATCTGAAGAACTACTATCTAGGGCACTGCGTAATACTTCAACACAAATACGTATTTGACGTATCTGCTCTTCAACTGACTCGCAAGAGAGGGCTAAGTCACTAAATGGTTGATGGAATTTTTCATAAAGGTAAGCGAAATCAATATTTGCTCCAGATCTAGTTACATGTTTGAGGGTGTAATCAAGTAAGTCAACTAAATAGGCACCAGGGCTAACCGCAGCTTCACAATCTTCGCAGGAACATTTGGAGGGGAAGTCTAATAAACCTAAATTAAAATCAAAGCCATTGGCAGCAGCAATTTGAGCTCCAGCAATTAGATTGCCAGCAATGGCTGTTTGAGCACGAGCAGATATAGACAAACTTGTGGCCTCTGCATCGCCGATATCTTCGTAAAGATTAGCGACAAAGTTAGTGCGGGGGGTGGCAGCAATAGCCTGAATATTGGGATATCCTTTGGCAATAAGTTTGGTATTAATTTCTAAATTGCTCGATAGTAAGCTTAGATTGGCATGAGCATCTAACAATCGAACTGTTTCATTATCAGTAGCGACTGGAAGATTCTCTAGCTGACTGATTCCTCCAGCTTTGCGGATATCTGCAAGGCTTTGGATATTTGCCTCAGCTAAAAATTCTCCTAAACCTTGAGGTAGTTCCAGATTGAGTACTTGAGTCAACTCATTGAGAGTGGGAGAAGGAGGCTCAGGAATAACAGCAGCAGGAACTTCGATGATGAATGCTGTATCCTGTTCTAGAGGTACTTGGATCTCGGTTTCAAAGAACAGTTCTCCCTGTCCATCAAGAACGGAAATGCGAAACTGACGTTCTCCTTCGATATCTCCAGAGGTAATGTAAGAAGCCAAGAATTCTCCTCGATTGTCAGTCTCAAAGCTACCCAAATCTAATGTGGGACCTGCATCTAAATCTATAACCTGAACGGTGAAGCCTTGAAGGGAAAAATTATCCTCCTCACTAGCTAAACGAACTGCTAATTGTCGGGACACTAGCAAACCTCGTTCAAATCGAAGTTGATTTATGCGTTCTATGATTTGCTCTATTTCCTCATTGATACTTTCGGGGATAATTTTGTTCTCAATTGAGTTTTGTAAGGCATCACGGAGAGTGTCATCAGGTAAAGCTAGTAATTCTAGCAACATCATTGGTAAGTCCCGATCCAACCAACCATAGAATGCCTCGATAGATAAATTAGTTTCTTCAGCAAGCCTCGCACTTTGAGCCAAGAGACGAACGCGTCTTTCAGTAATTAGTGGCTTATCTTTATTCAAATCCTTAACAATAAAGTCAATATCATTATCTGTAAGTTCTGAAAATGTAACCCCTTCCCTCGCCAGATAATCACCAAGAAGCTCGATTAGTAGCTCTATTTCTGATTTTTCTGCTTCAGGTTCGGGATACGGAACTGTCAGATCGATTTTTTGGGGAAACTTTTTGATATTGAATTGGATTTCAGATTCTGCGATCGCTTCTCCTGTCTCAGAGTAGGCTCGCACGATCAAATCTGCTCCAGTCTCTTCAATTAAATTTTCGGGCGTAGATTTAACCGTGAAGCAACCCTGCTTGCTAAAAGCTTCACCCCAATATCTTTCAGTTCGCAAGTTACGCTCAAAAACTCTGACCAATGTGTCGTTAATCGGTCTACCATCTGGACGTTTGAGTTGACCACTAATTATCAATGGCTGCGGTTTGTCATCTCCTGGAGGTTCTGATTCATCATCTGGGGGTAAGTCAACCTCAATAACAACTTCGGTGTCGCCAGCTTGAATATTCCACAATACAGAATCTTCAGTGCTACAGATTAATTCATCATCTCGATAAACCTTAAAGAAAAGGTCTGGTTGGCGATCGCCAAAACATTCTTGAAAGTAAGTTTCATCAAATTCGATGCGGAATTTACCTTCTGAGTTGGTAACGGCACTACCTACAAGATCATTAAAGATTAAGTCCT